>CAZTGJ010000039.1:0-15616 GCA_964613025.1 uncultured Thermoplasmata archaeon
TTGAATTAGACCCTTGAAAGAGAGAAGTTGTCGCCGAAGGCGACTTTCTTGTTGAAGGACTATATTCCTGCAAAATATTTCTGTTATTTGCCTTAGGTCTAGGGGTTTTCGATAGCCACCATACCCGGGAAAATGAATTCTTGACTCTAATACGTTCGATATTCACCCACTGTGCAGGATTAGGTAGTGATGAGGGATTATGCCAAATGAATTCTTGGCATAGAAAAAAATTTCCTTTCCGTTTTAATGACATAAGCGCCTCAAGACCCACAGTTGACATTGCTGGAATCCCTGCCTCCCAGGTATTTCCCAATTCAATAACGAGAGATCCATCATCAGCTAGAAGATCATTAAATTGAACTGCAAAATTTGATAGCCATTCCACATTGCATCTACTTATCTATTTGGACAGATCATTCGAAAGGATCTGCTTCATTGAAATATCAGCGAAAAATCAATATGAGGACAGGCTACATCGAAGAAACTGACACACCATTAATTGGAATTCGAAGAGCTCGAAAATTTAAATTAACTGATACCATTAACGATTTTGATGCGACTCAGAAATTCTACGAATATGGATTCACATGGTCACCAACACGCGTTAGTTTCTATATCTGGCATGAAGGGAAGAGGATCGATCTTTGGGACTTTGAAGATTCCTACTACATACCAACGCATCCGGCGAAGCTCATGTTTAATGTCTGGCATAATAAGGAACATTGGCATAAATTTTGGCCAGACGACAATACTGCAGCCCCTCCGTCAAATGATGCTGTATTCCAAGTCGATTATGTGAAATATAATAAAAATACGTTCAATGCTCCCGGTGGTGATTATGTTAATACTCTATCAACTGTCATTGACAGCTTGAGTGATTTGGTCCATGATTACACCTCAAAGATATCCTTGATGGGCACTGCTGCACCATATGATACTGTTTTAGCGAGATTAAACTCCGATCCTGATATTCGGGCAGAAATGATGGGCGATATGATTCTAGATGCGCTTCATCATGGAGTTCCGGCGATTGATATTCATTTGCACAAGACGTTAATTGCACTCCTTCTCATCGAATCTTGTGTCGAAAATGATTTTCCATGGGATCGTGACCTAGAGTGGAATGTATTTCAGGATAGAATGACAACAATCGAAGATCTTGTCATCATCAATGGTGATGGAACTATCAATGAAAATTTCATTCAATCTTTTATAAACGTGTTTGAAACAACAAATCTCCAATTGACTTCTTGGCCTTTGGATTATGCGAGAATCGTTGATGAGCTGTGTGATCTCATCATTGAAAGGGCATCTGATCATATTAACAACGAAAGCATGGAGCCAATCACTGTAGAGGCGGTTCTTGATTCTGAGGTCGAGAGCGAGTTCTTGATATTGAATGAATTGAACGTGGTACGAGAGGTTATCGAAACACACGGTTCACCATCGCATACCGATTATGAGCTCCCGCTACATCATGCTATTGAGAAACAATACTGGAGAGCCCAAGATCTTAGGGCTAACCAAGCATTCTGTGAGGCCTTCTATTCCCAATTGAAAAGTCAACTAAGCATGCATTCACAAGATTCCGAAGTTGTTAGAATCGACACTGCTGTTACTCACACGATTCGTACGATATCAGCAGAACAGAAGGAAAAAACTAATGGTCAATTGATACCCTTCCAAACGGGCTTTCCCATTGTATCAAGCTTCGGAGATTCCCAATACTTCATGAAGTTTCACGGAAAGGACAGGTGGAACTTAAAAGCGTACATTGCAGGATCATTAGCAGAATACTTTTCACTCATTCCAGATATCATTTCAAATTCTGGATCGAATGGAATCCCGATCGAGAATTCCATAATGCATCAAGCTCAGCTGGGTCTGATCGGGTATATGTACTACTCCATTGCCCAGGGAAGGCAGTATAATTACGTATCTCATAATGTGCAATCATCGCACTACCAAGGAAAGATTGCCACACTTCAAATGCATGGGATGGAAAACTACAATGGCTCTTCCTTACTGAAAGAGCAGCTGACGGGGGGGAGCATTGCTGAATCATTCAGTAAGCTATCGAAAAAGTATATCACTTCCATCGAAATCCTGATCCCCACCGAGGTTGAGTTTGTCAATGAGACGGAAGAAGGGGACATGAGGACGCCTAGTGATGTTCCAAGGTCGGAATGCTCGGACTCAGCAGACTATTCCTTACAATTCGATGTTACACCATTCGATAATGACACCATCAATGGGGATGATTCTGCATTCTTGAATCTTACCATTGAAGTGATTACGAATGAAACATCATGCTATCTTCAACTCGATGTTATCGATAGCACTGGGATCATCATACGGTCGTATCTCGATCAACTCAATGTGTCAACAGGGTGGGAGATTGTCTCTTACTGTTTCCATTCTCCAATACCTGACAATTTCACCTTCCATGCCAGGCTATTGAATGCTACTTTCCAGTTGATGTGTGAGGAATATTCACATCAAGTGGGCCTTGGCCATGATTCGCTCAACAAGTCCCCGGCTGTTAAATTCGATGATATTCAGTACCATGTTACGGAATTCAATATCTCCATCTCATGGAATATCATATCTGATGCTGAACTGAATGATATGAGACTATTCGGTATGGTGTGGGATGATGAAGGTAACTTCACTGCCAATTTCAGTGAGACACAACACATTCACGCCATCGTCAGGAATGAAGGTTCCCACAATATCACGCTAGTGAATGGTGGTTTGTATAGAGTCCAGATTTTTGCCATGGATTCCTTAGCAATAATCCAATCATCATCCTCGATGTACATCCCGGTGAACCTTACTACACAGTCGATCTTCATACCGGAAAACATCACTGAGGAGCTAATCGATTCCAATAACGACACCCTGCATGAGAGTCTTCAATTCTCGATCCCGTATCAATCACAATTCAGTAGGAATGTTACGATCATTGGGAGGTTGCTAGATTCTGAAGGTACCGTGCTTGAAACCATAAGAAATGATACGAGGATAACTGGTGGGAATGGATCCTTCACACTAGGCTTCAATGGATTCGCCCTCTCTTCGTACCAATTCAATGGGAGTCTCACATTGGATATTTCACTGTACGATTCTCAGGGAATCATCATTGAAGTTTTTCCTGGTGGTTACTCGACCGACGTCTACAATAATTCGCAATTTGAGAGACATGACACCGAAATTACGGAATATCTCGGAGACAAATTGGTTGATCTCAACAATAACAGCCTCGCTGATGTTCTAGAGGTCGCCTTCGGTGTTTCATCCTCGGCTGTAGGTAACTATTCGATTACATCCGCACTCGTATCAAACGGCTCTGTTATTGATGTCGCCACGAATACAACCTATATCACTATTGGGAATCATTCAATCGCTCTCAACTTCTCAGGAGCGGCAATCCGAAGATGTCAAATGTGGGGGAATTACGAGGTTGTTATTCTCTCAACCAATCACGAAAATTCCACAGTGGGCACACCAGTTGGCTCATTATCAACTGCCCACTACCTGTCGAATCAATTTGAATATCCAGAAATATCCTTCACTACAATACTCGGAGAGGAAGTATGGGATTCGGACAACGATACTCTCTATGAACAATTAAATCTATCCGTGAAATTGAATATTACTGTACAAGGTGATTATCATATCTCTGGTGATTTGGTTGATGGGGATGGTCAAGATGTGGAATTGTTTATGATCGTCAAGAATCTTCCAATTGGGAATACTACGATAACCTTCATCTTCGATGGAGTGTCCATCCATCGGAATTCATGGAATGGTTCGTTTAACGTGACGAACCTCCAGATCTTAGGAGAGAACGGAACTGTATACGATACATGGAATGACGCTTGGATTACGAGTCATTATTCGTTCAATGAATTCCAAGCTCCTCCTATTGGGGTCGTCGATCCAATCGTCAGTGAGTTCAATGATACGGACCATGATGGATTCTGGAATGATATCCTTCTGAATTGTACCGTGAATGTTACGGAATCCGGGTCGTATGATATCAGAGGTTATTTGTATCATAGCAATGGCACATTCCTGGATTCGACAAATCTGGTAACATATCTCCCGATCGGGGAACATGAGGTAACGACAGTCTTCCAGGATATCCTACCTACTCAATATGCATTCAACAATCAAAGTCTCCTGGTGAAATATCTTGAAATCTACTCCAGTACTCTTGATCTATTTGAAATATCGTACGTCAACCAACCGTTGTACGTTGATTATTCCAGTCCAACAATAACCATCAATTCATCAATGAATAACACCCTTCTGAAAGGTGGTAGAATCGTACCATTGAACGTATCAGATGTGTTTCTCGATGAAGTCGTAATATCGGTAAATGGAGGACAGTTCTTCACGCTTGATCATCAATTAAGTTTCGATACTGATGGATGGACAAGCGGTAGTTATTCCATTGAGATCATTGCGACAGATATGGCGAATAATTCCGCACATTCATTATTAAATTTCAGTCTTGATGCAGATGCTCCGAGAGTGCACATACAATCTCCCTGGAATTCAACAATCATTCGGCCCGGAACGGAATTGCACTTCAACATCACCGATGAGCATCTCCACCGTGCATCGTACTCCGTCAATAATGCTCAACATCAAGAATTCGTTGAACAGTACATTCTCAACACCACGATATGGAGGGATGGTAATTACTCTATTGAGATCATCACGAATGATACCGTTGGGAATATCGATGTATCAACCTTCCGCATCATCGTAGATTCGGAAGTGCCAATGGTTTCCCTCCTTTCCCCACCGAATCATGATGTCATCTCTGCAGGGACCATCATCGATCTTCACATCGAGGACGAGAATCCGTTTAATGCAACGTTCAGGATTGATGAGGGGTTGAAGAACACGTTCCTGTATCCGCATACTATAGACACAACTGGGTGGGCAGAGGGAAACCATACGATTGAAATCGAAGCGATCGATGAAGCAGGAAATGCTATCATACGAGAATATCAAATTATCCTTGACTCAATGGCTCCATCAATAAGACTCGAGACTCCCCTGAATAATTCGAACATACAACCTGGTGGGATAATATCATTCTCCGTTCTTGATGATCATTTAGAGACCGTTTCCTTCTCAATGAACCATGGTCCGATTTCTCAGCTCAGCCCCCCCTATGCTTTAAACACAACCAGTTGGAATGATGGAGAGTACCTCATAGAAATCCTAGCAACGGATAGAAGTGATAATGCGAACGTATCGTGGTATTCCATTACTATTGACTCAACAGCACCAGCGATCTCATTGGACAATCAACACAACAATACCAAGATAAATAATGCGGAACATATTAGCATTTCAATCCAGGATGAGAATTCATTCATTGCGTCATATTCACTCAATGATGGCGAATCTCAACCATTTGGATTCCAGTATATTCTCAATCTCTCATCGTGGGCCGAGGGAGAAAATATCCTAAAGATTATGGCGATCGATGATGCTGGGAACGAAGCTTACCTTGAGTTCATCTTCACCATAGATTCTTTGAGGCCGGTCATTCAGATTCCGGATCACATGAATAATTCAGTGATCAGCGCTGATACAACTATCCCGATCTCGGTGGACGACCTCCATCTTGTCTCATTGGAATATTCAATAAATTATGGATCCTTCGAGACAATGGTCGCGCCGTATGATATTCATACACAGGGGTGGGATTCTGGTGCGTATCATGTCCGAATTCGTGCTCGTGATGCTGCGAATAACTCGGCAGAAAGCAGTATCAGTTTCGTTGTGGATGCAACATCTCCCACAGTCCTATCTACAACACCCGGAAACAATGAATCATCCGTTCCGGTCATTACCGTTATTGTGATCGAGTTCAGCGAGAAAATGAACCTTTCCACAGTGCAGAGATCGATCGTCACAATCCCATCAATGAACTTCTCGTCTATGATATGGAATGAGAACGGAACCATCCTCACTGGTAAGTTTGCTTCGAACCTCACACAAAACTCATCAGTATTGGTATTGGTAGGTACTTCCGCCACTGATGTTGTTGGAAATCGAATGATGCAAGAATATCACTGGTGGTTTTCGACATGGAGTGATCTTGATGAAGACGGCATTCCTGACACAATCGATGAAGATATCGATGGGGATGGAATTGATAACGTAAATGACACATTCCCCAGCAATGCAGCCGAGTGGATTGATACTGATAACGATGGAATTGGGGATAACGAAGATCAAGATGATGATAATGACCATATGCCCGATAGCTATGAACAATCTAATGGATTCAATTCGAAATCGTCTCATGATGCCACCCTAGATTTCGATGGCGATGGTTTCTCGAATTTGCAGGAATATCAGCTATTGACTGATCCTAAAGATTCAGAGTCAAAACCAATTCAATCATCAGATTCTGGCAAGGAAATTCCGATATTTTCACCCCTATTCGATGCTCTGGATCCGTATATCGAACCACTCGCTGAAGAGGTGAATGAACAGGATCAAATCCCAATACTGTACTGGGATCGATTCACTTCGATCATTCTGGTACTATGTGGATTAATCCTTATTGCTTTTACCAGAAGGAGAATTGCGAAGCGAAACGGAAAACCTCAGAAGCCTCATGAAAAAACAGAAAATTCGGAGCGAGACCAAGAAAGCTCAGAGTTAAACAAAGATACATCGTTCGCACCGAAAGACCAATTATTTGGAAGGCAGGGCATGGATAGTAATGCTATGAATACCAAGATCCAATATCATCAGGATGAGGAATTTGAAGAATTGGTTCCAGATGATTGAAGGAATTGTAACTATTCAATATTAATCGAAGTAAACTGCAAAGCACTTTAGATTGACCACTTCACCTGATTGACTCCAAATCAATAATTTCGATGGTCAAGAAATGGGTACCATAAATATTGACCAATTTCCATTACAAATTTCCGGTTATTATACTGGCCGTTTTTTGACTCTCTAATCTGGGCGTTTGAAATCACAATTATGCAGAATTTAACGTGTGATTGGAGTCGATTGGCTCAGGTGAGACAGACCCAGCTACCATCCAGGCCCATCTGAAATACCATCACCTGAATCAGGTGCAGGACCTTTGCCTTCATCCGGCCAATGAGTTTCATCCCATCCAGGTCCATCTGAAACGCCATCGCCTGAATTTGGTGCGGGACCATCTTGCGGATCGGCTACCACACTTCCACATATCAGAGTTGCTACAAGTATTGTCATACAAACTATTACAATTATTTCTTTCATATTTATTCACCTCGAAAGGTGACCTACCTTTTGTCGAGTTTATATAAATAATTTTTGGAGGGATTTCTTTTACTCGCTGGAAAATCGAACAAATTGTTGAGATTATTTTAATTTTATTTACATATTTTGCATTAAATTAACGATGTTAAGAATAAATTGTCATGCCAACACAATCATAAAAATTGACCGATTTTCATAGAATAATCTTGGTCATTATAACAAAGAATTAATCCAATCCGACCACGCAAACTATAAAACGCCGTTGAGCCTCGAACCCACATGGAGGGTTCCCTGCTCATCGCTGCGTTCATCCTTGGTCTCAGCGCCTCTCCCAACTGCCTTGCCATCTGCATGCCTGTAATGATCCCCCTGATCACCTCGGACAGGGATTCCTCTCCGAAGCTTGGCCTTCTGTTCTCCATCTATCTCTCCGTGGGCCGGCTGGTGGTGTATCTTGCACTGGCCGCTGTGACGGGGTATGTCGGATATACGTTGCTGAACCTCGATTCCGCTGATGAGGCATCTGGTTCCGATCTCGTTCCGAAGGTGATCATGGGTGTTATCGCGGTGGCGGTGATCACCTACGCGTTTTCACTCCGAAAAGGGTGGGTCCCCGCAATGACCTGCCCAAAACGACTTCTCCCGGAAAGCACATCCTCACAAGAGAGAAAAGTGGAGAAACTACCCATAATCTTCGGACTTCTGTTCGCATCAATCATCTGTCCACCCTACCTCATTCTGCTCGGAACCGCCCTTGTATCCTCGGGCTCCCTTGCCGCTCTTGCCGCCGGATTCCTGTTCTGGGCTGGAACGCTCCCCGTGAACCTCCTTGCCGGAACCTTCTCAGGGGAGTTCGGGAAACGATGGCGAAAGGCGAACGAGGATCGATCCGCATCGTTCGTGACCGACGTGAGCGCTCTGACCCTCATCATGGTGGGGATCTGGTGGCTGTTCCTCGCACTGGGATAGATTGATAGAAGCAGGAGGATGGAGATCGGTGGAAAGAGATTAATAGAATACCAGGGTATCCCTTTTCAATGATCCAACTTGGTCCCGCCGCACTGATATCGCTCGGAGTTTTCCTGGCGCTGACAGGAATGATATTCCTTCAGATCCTGAAGCGGCCATATATTCTGAGGATCGCACTGAGGTTCCTCAGGGGTCATGAGAAGGCGAACGCGGTATTCGTCTGTGTGAGCTGTGTCAGCGCCATGGTCATCACGGGATCACTGATCGCCGGGGAATCCCTAAAGGCAAGCATCACCAGCGCCACGTACGATAACCTCGGTGAGGTCGATGAGATCATCACATCGGACAGATTCTTCAATGGTTCCATCGTGGAAAGTCTGGCTGCGAATGAGACCCTCATGAGCGAGGTGGACCATATCGTCCCCCTGATTTATCTGGAAGGATTCGCCGAAGGGAGTAGGACGGGACGGAGAACAACGGATGCCAGGATCATAGGATTCGATAGTACTTTTCTGGGATTAGGATCGCTGATCTCGCAACAGAGAATTGTCCTGGGGGACGCTCAAGAACTGAATGAGGTGTACGTGAATGAGCAGATCTCCAGAGAATTGAAGGTTGGAAAGGGAGACCACGTGAACATCTCCTTCTTCTCCCCCGAGGATTCGTATGAGGCCATCTTTCTCGGGGACAGGAGCCAGACGAATACGAGAATCCGATTTGAAATCGCCGAGGTGGTGAAGGAGTCATCACTCGGAAGGTTCCAGCTATCCCCCCATAGGAATCCACCAGAGAATGTCTACATCCCGATTGAAAGCCTGAGGCGATTTCTGAGCACAGAGAATGCGATCAATACCATTCTTGTTTCCAATAAAGGGGATGAACGGGACGGAGTGAAGAGCAGTGAACGTGTCACAGGGCTTCTCGATGAGGCACTTGATGATGTCATCGGTCACGAGGAAGCGGGTCTTCGGATCTCCGAGAACCCAGAACTGAACTATGTGGCGCTCGAGTCAGAGAATGTGTTCCTCCCCTACCGGTACTATGAGGATCTGAATGAATATCCAGGATCTTACGGGGCGGATGCTGTTTCCGCGGTATCGACCTATTTCTGGAACTCCCTCTCCTTCGAGAACAGGTCGGTTCCGTACTCCACCATAACCGCGATGGGCATCCAGATGGACAGTGAGATTGGATCGTTCACGTTGAATGAGAGCTCTGGAGGATCGAGGGGAGAATCAGTGGTAAGAGGAACATTGGAGGGGTTGGAAGCCAATGAGATAATCCTCAACACATGGACTGCTGATCGGCTTCAGGTCTCCACCGGTGACATCGTGAGCATGAACTATTCCATCATGGATGATCACTACCGACTCGGCTACAAATACGAGAACTTCACGGTGAAACATATCGTGGAAATGACGGGAAAGGCAGCGGATTCCGGATTGATGCCATCGTTCCCGGGGATCGCGGGAAGGACAAGTACATTCCACTGGGATCCACCCTTCCAGTTGGACCTCGGACTCATCGGAGATGAGGACGAGGAATACTGGAACCTCTACGAGGGAACACCAAAGGCGTTCATCGATCTCGGAAGAGGAAAGGACCTGTGGGGGACCGATGTCGGTAACATCACCCAGATTCGGTTCTCTCCGGTAGGGGGGATCGGGCTGTCGGAGCTGAAGGGAAACCTGGAGTGGGTTCTGCTGGAGATGATCACCAACGAGGATCTCGCATTGTCGGTCCTGGAGGTGAAGAAGGAAGCACTGGAATCGGCTGAGGGGATCTTCCTGTTCACGGAAATGTTCCTGGCCTTCAGCGGGACGGCCATTGCAGCATCGGCACTTCTCCTTGTCCTCCTCGTGACTCTACGGATCGATTCAAGGGTTGGGGAGATCGGTTTGCTCCGCACTTTTGGATTTAAAAAGAGGAGCGTCAGGGACACCTTCCTGGCCGAGGGCAGCATCCTGTCAATTGCGGGAGGAGGGATCGGAACGATACTAGGACTCCTCTTCGGTGAGTTGATCATCACCGGACTGAACTCGTTCTGGTCCCCCATCGTCGAGGATTCGGTTGTGAACTTCTCCTTCAGGATCGACGATCTCGTGATCGGGTTCAGTGCGGGATGCATCATCTCGATCATCTCCATGGCCATTGGGCTGCACCATGAAGGGAAGAGAACGGTCATGCAGGCGGTGAAAGGGCTCCCGTTCCAGCGATTGAAGTGGACGGGGTCGAGCCGACGGAGGAATGAAGGAATTCCACGAAAACTTCTGGGAGGGAGAGGAGGATCCGGGGAAGAACTTCTTGGAGGTGTGATGGTCGTGTCTCCCCTTATCATTCTGTATGCCTTCATCGAGGAAGGGCCAGTTCTTCTGCTGTTCTTCGTGATCGGTTCCATGACGTTGATCGGGTTGCTATTGGTCTTTCATTCCATGCTCATAAGATTTGCTGATTCGGAAACGGATTCAGGAGAGATCCTCGGAAAGAGCATTCCAGGAGGTAGGGGAGGATGGCACTTCGGTTATGCTCTGCGCAACCTTGCCCGGGATCCGAAACGAACCACCATCACGGTCATTCTCTTTTCGCTCACCCTCTTTGTCCTGGTAAGTTTGACCGCGAATCTTCAGGGGGTGATGTATGACCGTGACCGGGCGGTGGAAGAGGCCGGTGGCGGATATGCCATCATGGGAGAGAGCACCAATCCGATATTCGCAGATCTCGCGAATGAGGGCTCAAGAAGGGACGTCGGGATCGACTCCTCTGTGTTCGATGACCTCGAGATCGAACAGTTCAGGACGAAGGGAAATGTTGGGGGGACCTGCACGAGCCTGAACAGGAACGCAGACCCGAGGATCATAGGAGCGAACGTGTCGTCCTTCGGGAACAATGCATTCCCATTCGTCCGTCACGAAGACCTCGGTGCGGCTGACAGGAATGGCTGGGACCTGCTCTCCCATCGGGGGCAGAACGATGAGGTCCCTGCGATCGGGGATTACAACACTGTGGTCTGGATCCTCGGTTTGGAGGTCGGTTCCACGATCCAGATCCAGGATGGACAGGGCAATGACGTGGACCTGAGGATTGTGGGGATCATCAAGAACTCCATTTTCCAGGGAAGTCTGTTCATCTGGGACGAGTGGTTCAATTCGCTCTATCCAACCGAGCCCGGTTACACATTGTTCCTGTTCAGATTCACATCGGACTCCTATTTTTTAGAAACACGAATGCAGGGATTGGAGCTGGAGCTTAGCGAGTACGGATTCGAGGCTCGTTCCGTCGAGGACCAGGTGGTCGAGAACATCGATATTGAGAACACCTACATTTCGGTCTTCCAGGTCCTGTTGATCTTCGGGGTCATCATTGGGACGCTCGGGGTGGGGATCGTCGTGTCCAGGAACATGATGGAACGCCAGTGGGAGATGGGGATCCTCCGGGCCATCGGGACCACCCGGAACACGATGATCCAGATGGCCCTCATGGAATATTCCCTCATGATCCTGTCGGGGATGCTCATCGGCACTTTGGCCGGAGTGATGACCTCCTGGGTCATCCTCGCAACCCTGGATATAGGATTCGCCTCGTGGCCCTGGCTGCACATCCTGGCCATCCTCATTCTCACCTATGGTTTCGCCCTGATCTCAGTTGTTGTACCGATCATGCGGATGTCCCGTTGGACGACATCGGAAACGCTCAGGATTTTCGAGTAGGTTCAATTTTTGAGCTTGAAGATTCTACGGAACTTGATTATTCCCCCATAATTTCATGATCATTTCTTGTGGGGATCTGTTAGTGTCTTCCTGTAGGATTCCTCAACTGTATAATGTCCATTCTCGATTAGGGAATATTCCTTCTTATTGCGATGTTTCGGCTTTGTGATCTTCACCCTGTCATGATTGACTAGGGTATTCAGGTGGTAGCGTATTGTACCTTTTTTAATCCCTAGAATATCTGACAGCTCCTTCTGAGTCAATAGCGGACTGTTGCTAAGTTTCTTTACGATCTTCTGCTGGATCGGGTGCCCGATCTCGGGGGGGACCTTCTTGAGATCGAATTTCTCCGGAAAGAAACGCTTGTTTACCCCGGTGGTCTTGGACTTTATCTTCTTCACTTCTTCGAGCTTCTTCAGGTGTTCGGTACATTGCCCATTCCCCATCACGAGAGCATCTTTGATCTCGCTATAGGTCGCCCCGGGATTCTGTTCCACGTAACCAATGATCATCCCCCGCTTCTCATGCTTGTCGACATCCTTTTTTAAAATTCTTGTATAAAGGGGAACAAGCAGGGAGAAGAGACCGTATTTCCATGGCTCATAAAGACTTACGACGGCGAAAAAAGGCGACCAGTCCAGCAATGCCGATAGCCGGTGGTATCAAGGCAGGAGGCAGGTCAATGAAGTCCGGATCCGGAACCAAGGTTCCGTTTATCGTTACGGAATCCTGAACCTCCTCGTGTGTCACGGAAATGACCGTGATCACAACATTTATCTTCTTCCCTTCGGAATCATTATCCGGATCGTCCGCCAGAATAAAGGAAATGGATCTTTCCTCCCCGGGGGCAAGCGTGATGGTTTCCGAGGACTCGATGTTCACAGTCCACCCCTGGGAGCTGCCGGATATGGAGAAATTGTAGTTGTCTTCCCTCTCCCCGGTATTTCTCACTGATACCAACAGGATTTTCTCACTCTTTCCTTCAATGTAGATCTCATCTTTTTCAGCAGTGATTTCAACTCCATATACTTCCGAGATTTCCATGATGGTCACGAGGGTGGTTTCCACTGATTGTCCCGTATCGTCCCCGTCCGAAGGAATGATCTGGCATTTCCATGATTCTCCTACTGTTGTATGCTCCGATGAGACCACACGTTCGGTTATCCCGGAGAATATCCCGTTCCTGTACCACCGGTAGATAGTGCCGTTCTCACTGTCTCCATCCATGTCCGAGAACGAATATTCAAGACTCAAATTGTCGGTGGTGATTGCTGGATCCGGGATGATCTTTGCCGTAGATACGATAGGTGCCAGATTCTCGATCATCAATCCTAGGGAATCATTCGAGACGTTGTGCAGACCATCCGATACCGTCACTGATAGGCTAACAAGATCCCCTTTATTGAAATATGTGCCATTGATGGAATCCGAATCCAGCCAGAGCAGGACATTGTTGACAAACCAGGCATAATGATATTCAAGTGTGTCATTGTCAGGATCTGATGCATTCACAACTGCGGATAGGATGGAAGTTTCGTATGCGTGCGGCGCGTCAGAGGATTCGATGGATACGGAGTGGATGATGGGGGTGTTGTTGTTTCTCAGGACAGCGAGGTTTTCCGAAACCACTTCGCTCCAGAATCCATCATTGTCCATGACCGCAAAGGAGATCGTATGGGTTCCGTTCGAGAGACCGTTCATTCCAAAGGATGAACTTGTACCGTTGTAGATAGCTCCATCATCCGAGGAGAACCATGAATATTGTTCGATTGTGCCATCATCGATTCCATGCCCCTGGAATAGTACTTCAGTACCGGAAAGTGCGGGATTTGGTGTTATCAGATCGATGAATGCTGTCGGTCTTCCGGTGACGATCAGTTGTGTTGTGACGTTGTCGCTCCAGAACCCATGATTATCAAGAACACGGAAGGTCAGGTTGTGGTGTCCCGACATCAGTTGATCGGTGGAGAAGTTCCCATCGGGACCTTGATAAATAGTGCCATTTATGTCGGAGACCCATTCGCAGAGAGCAACCTCATTGTCGTCGGTTCCCCAGCCTCTGAACTCGATGATATGGGTATTTATGGCGGGATTTGGTGAGGGATAGCCATCGTCGATGTGCGACTCCGGTCGAGTAGTGACATTCAGGTATCCTACAGCTTCCTCACTCCAATATCCATCTTCTCCCTGAACAATAAAATAAATCGAATGGAAGCCTCTCGATAGGCCAAAAAGTGAGAAGTTTGCCATGGTAGTGTTGTGGATCTCGCCATCGAGATTCGAGCTCCAGACATTCCTTGAGATGTTCTGGAAATAGATCCCATGGCCTTTGAACATCACCTCCTCACCGAGAAGTGCGGTATTCGGAAAGATGGAAACGATGATTGCCTGAGGTGGGGGAACAACTTCGAACGTAGTGTTTGCGTAGGCATCGGTTGTGTTGGCATGGATGGTGTATGTTCCTGGGGGTGCGTCGGTGGGAAGGATGATACAGAGGGTAGCGGATTGGTTGTCGGACAAGGTTGTCTGGTAGAGGGTGGTGATCTCATCGGATGTCAACGCTCGGGAGTAGATACGCATATCATCTATGATGCCATTGAAGTACTCACCAATAGTGGCACCAGCAGAACCAATATTGAGAGAATCCGTACATGATTCGGTACCTGCACATTCTGAAGTACTGGTACCTATCAGATTTCCATCGAAATATAATCTAAGACGATTGTCTGAACCATTTTTTGTAAATGCTGCATGATGCCAACTCCCATCATCTGCAGTTATTGCAGCATCAAGACTTGGATTCTTGTCGTTGTCATAGCAGATGACGCGAAGTCCGTTTCTATCAGCAGTTAATTTGAACTCATAACGAATTGAACTCGACCCCTTTCTTACTATTTGTTGCCAGGTTGAGGCTGATCCGATTGACCTTATCCATGCTCCTGCTGTGAATCCCGCCTGACTTCCACCAATATTCAAGGCAGAGTGATGAGTTACGTTGACAGAATCATCCTCACCATCAAATTTCAATGCTTTCCCAGAAATCCCTTCAATCCACACTGGATCACTGTCATCTACGCCACTGGAATTTCCTAATGTACCATCATGCCCATTCCCTGTAACATCGGTGGTGGTTTGGCCCCAACCCTCATCGAATGTCCAATGGGAGGTCAGGTTGAGTTTCCAGGAGTGTTGGTGGTATAGAGCGGTGACCTCGGATGCAGAGAGGGCGCGGGAGTGGATGTGGATTTGATCGACTTTTCCCTCCATAGCGTGAATTGCCTCAAAACCCCCACCCACCTCATCTTGATCCTGTCCGATAATGAATCCACCTTCAGGTACTTCAATAGCTTCAGTGGTAACACTTGTTTGAGTGCCAATATGTTCTCCGTCTACATAAAAGTGAAGTTTGTCACTCGATCTCACTCCAACTAGCTGGTACCATTCGTTCTCCTCGAATGGATGTGTCATCTTATATTTTGTTTGTCTCACCCATATAAAAAATTCGTTAACATTATTTAAATGCATAAGGAATTCATTGTTTCGTTCCCCACTATTAGCACATGAAATCACGCTATTCATATCTTTCGCAAGATTATAGTTAAAAACCAAACTTTTTATACTAATTGCATGTTCCAAGTGTATGG
>CAZTGJ010000040.1:0-15481 GCA_964613025.1 uncultured Thermoplasmata archaeon
TATGGAGTTTTAGAGTTACAAAAATAGGTCATTTTAGCTGTTACATGACACCTTATCGTTGTCCTTATAATTGTCTTTATAATTGTCGGTACTGTCTTTATCATTGTCTTTATAATTTTCCTTAGGTCATCATCTTCTTGAACATATTCCTGATCATCATCCGCTTGAGAATGAAATAATCCTGTGTTGCATGCATGACTGCCTTCTGCTCCATCATCTTGCGGTCCTCGGGCCAGTGGGAAAATATCTCCTGCAGAGACCCCATGAGCATCTGGCGCTTCTCCTTGGGATAGCTGGTCAGAATGTTGATCCTGGTCCGGACGATCTTGTTTCTATCCTCTTCCGGGAGTTCCCCAAGTGCTTCCAGCATGCCGCCGATGGCCCTGATCCGCTCCTCCGCAGGCATAGTGGTGAATTTCTCCATTCGTGCTCCCAGAATCCTGCTCCTTTCTTCCTCCGGCCTCGCGGCCATCATTTGGAGTACCTCAAGGGTCTGGTTGAACATCTCAGCCTTATTGCTGTAATCCTTGCAAACCGCGCAGTCTTCAAGGTGATCGTCAATTGATGCGTCATCGCTATCAGCACATTCAAAGCACATCTGTGCAAGCTCATCTAATTCATGTCTTGTTGTCATAATGGCAACCTCCTGGTCGGTAAAATTGAAGCCTCTTCGATTCAAAATGTGTTACAGTTATCCCCGAACAATTCAGGTGCACGATCTCAGCTTCCCCACACTCTCCCGAGGAATCCACCTGTTTCTCACACTGTACTTCTCCCATCTTCCCTCATTGGCCTGCCACCATACTCTTCCATGCCCCCTCCCCCCCCGCCCCCCCCGTTGTTATTTGGGTTGTTATTGCGTTGTAACGTATTTTCCCATGCTGCAGATGATCATGACTTCCCAGCATCAAGTTTATTAATCTCTCCTCCTTTCCCCCCTCATGGAGTATTCCCTACTGGCCGAGTATTATCACAAGCTCGAAGGGACAGCAAGCCGTCTGGACATGACCGACATCCTTGTTGACCTCATGGATACCGTCCCTTCGAATCTTCTGGGAAGGATCACTTATCTCACACTTGGGAAGCTGGCTCCCGACTACCAGGGGATCGAATTCGGGGTGGCCGAGAAGCTGGTGATCAAAGCCATCACCTTCACGACCGGTTTCCCTGAGAAGGACGTTATGGAGGTCTGGCACAGGAAGGGAGATCCAGGTGATGCCGCAGAGGAGCTGCTCAGGAACAAGAAACAGCGTTCACTCTTTTCCACTCCCCTTACCGTGGAACGGGTTTTCGATACCTTTCAGAAGCTCGCCACCACCTCGGGAAAGGGAACCCAGGATATCAGGATCAAATATCTTGCCGAACTGCTTCACGATGCCGAACCCCTTGATGGAAGGTATATTGTCCGGACGGTTGTGGGAAAGCTGAGACTGGGGATCGCAGACATGACGGTGATCGATGCCCTGGCTGTCCAGTATCTCAGGAAGAAAAAACTCCAGGAAATGGAAAATGAATTAGAATTGGATATGGGAATGAATCAGGAAACGAATATGGATATGATAGTAGATATAGAATCGGATTCAGGAAATGAGGGGGGGGCGGAAGAGGCAGGAAACGATATACCTGACGGCGATGAGGACACCCCGGGTATCGAGATCACAGTTGCTGAGAAGAAGGAGGTGCGGGAGACCATCGAGGGTGCTTATAACATCCATCCGGACATCGGTTTTATTGCCGAGACCATGCTTGCAGAGGGGCTGGACGGGATTCGCAAGGTAGGGATGGAACCCGGGATCCCCATCCGGGTCATGCTTGCAGAACGGCTGTCCACTCCGGAGGATATTCTGGAAAAGCTTGGGGGAGAAGCCGCCTTCGAGCACAAATACGACGGTATCCGCATCCAGGCGCATATCGGGAAGGATACCATAACCCTCTATACACGACAGCAGGAGGATGCCACTACCCAATTCCCTGATGTGGTGAAGGCTCTGAAGGGGATACGGAACGGGAACGAGATGATCGTTGAGGGTGAATGTGTTCCCGTGGATGTGAATACCGGAGAGATGCTTCCCTTCCAGATGGTCTCCAGAAGGCGGGGTCGCAAGTACGATCTCCAGAGTGCGATCGAGGAATTTCCCGTTGTGCTCTTCCTCTTCGATATCCTGTATCTGAATGGTGAAAATCTCATTAATAGAACATTCCCTGAACGCAGAAAGGAACTTGAATCTGCAGTGAAGGAAAGTGACAAGATACTCTTGTCCAGGCTGGAGATACTGGACGATCCCAAGAACGTGGAGCGTTTCTTCCTTGAATCCCTGGACTTGGGATGCGAGGGGCTCCTTGCCAAATCCATCGGCGAAAACTCTGTGTACCGGGCCGGTGCCAGGGGATGGCAGTGGATCAAGTTCAAGCGGGATTACCGATCCGAACTGGTGGACACACTGGACCTCACCGCAGTGGGAGGGTTCTACGGAAAGGGAAGAAGGGCAGGAACCTTTGGGGCTTTGCTCATGGCCGCCTATGACGATGTGAACGACAGATTCGAGACGGTATGCAAACTGGGGAGCGGGTTCGACGATGCATTTCTTGAGCAGATGAACACCATGTTCGTTCCCCTTGACCGGAAATCCCCAAGAGTGCGGAGTGAGATGAAAGCAGATGTATGGTTCGAACCGAAGTATGTGTTCGAGGTGCTTGCGGCGGAGATAACCCTGAGTCCGATTCACACCAGTGCCAGGGGAGTACTGAAAGAGGGAGCCGGTATTGCAGTGAGATTCCCCAGGTTCACAGGGATCGTCAGAGCGGATAAAGGCCCCGAGGACGCAACAACTGGCAAGGAGCTGGTGGAGATGTACCGGCTGCAGGTAAAAGGACCGGGAAGATCAGAGGAATAAAAGGACGGAGAATCAATAAGATTAAATAAAAAAATCACCACCCGCGAGATATAATAAGTATAGGATGATTCCAGGATGATACCATGGCCAGAGGCATGAGAGGCGGAATGGACCCACGAATGATGAAGAAACTTCAGAAACAGATGAAGAGCGAGGAGTTGGAGGTTACCGAGGTAATCTTCAAGATGCCGGGAAAGAATATGGTTTTCAAGAATCCCTCGGTCACCTCCATGAACCTCATGGGGCAGGAGACATACCAGGTCATTGGTGTTCCGGTCGAGACCGTGCCGGGTGCCGGTGAAGGGGGAGAGGAAGGAGCTGGCCACCCCCTCCCGGCAGGACCATCCATACCCCATGAAGACATCGTGCTTGTTGCGGAAAGAGCCGGTGCATCAGAAGCCGAAGCAAAAGCAGCCCTCATAAAGGTCGATGGTGATATTGCCGAGGCGATCATCAGTCTCATGGGCTGAGTACCTATGGTGCCGTAGTTTAACAAAAAGAAATATCCATCATTTATTCCTTCCTTCATCCCTCACTCGGCAATCTCGAGATTCACTGATTTTATAGAACTTTCCCTCCCTTTCAGGATCTCCACAGTCTTATTGCACGTGGGACAGGAAAGTATGGGAGTCACAAGATGGAATTCACTGAAATATTCCACAGGTCCCGAATAACCGCATTCTTTGCAGAGAACCTTTGCAGGGACAGTATTGATGGTGAGTTTTGATCCCTTGAGCTGGTTCTTCTCGACCATGACATTATAGCAGAATGCAAGCTGGTCTTTCCCGAGGAAGGTCAGTTCGCCGATCTCCAGAATCACCTCGTTCACCCTCTCGATCACCTTCCCCTCTTCCTTCTCCAGCCGCTCCAGCTCCAAAAGCAGTGCGTCAACGATCCCTCTCACGATCGATAGTTCATGCATGAAGATCTCTCATAGTTTTTTCTTTGCCACTTCCTTGGTTGGATGCCTGTGTACGACCTTGGAAACTGATATCTGGCAAGGATCAGAGTTCCAGCTGGGGAGCGGGAAGAGGATTCTTCACCGGATCCCTGGCTCCGATGATGTAGGAGACCGGGGCTACGATCACCGCAAAGGTCACCGCACCGCTTATGATGTGGTTCAGCATGAAGGGAATGGCCATGGTATAACAGAGGAACAGGCCGTCCAGAGTGTGGGGGTACATGAGAAGATAAGCCCCGATGTTCGTCCATACATCAAAGATCAGGACGAAGAGGATACCGAACATGCTGGTGTTGGCTATTGAGACCCTGTTCAGTGCCGAGGCATTCTTTTTGAAGTGCTCACGGTAATGCCTGGAGATAAGCGCAACGAAAAGGAAACCGGTGTAGGTGAAGATCAGAATCTGAGAGAATGATGATGTCATAGCGAGATTTCCCAGGAAAAGGTCGCTGATGGCTATTGCCGATAGCGGCACCAGGAGCGCGTACCACTCTCTGATGTACACTGCCGCAATGAAGGTGACCACCATGATGGTTTCGATGTTCGGGTAACTGCTAAGCGCGATCCTTCCGACCGCACCGATGAATATCAGGAAAAGTGCCAGTGTGACATTTGGAGTGAGCTTTCTCATTATTACACCGTCCAGGCAAGTGCGCAATGGAGCGTGTGGGCATTGGATTTAGGATATATATTGATATCGGTTCCTCGTACTGATCCTCGGTTGGTTACTCAGAACTTACCCAGTTTTCCCTCCATCATCCAGAAGTAGACATCCTTCAAGGAGACACCGCTTGTGGAGAACTCCAGCACGAATCGTGACCTCTTGAGCAGTTCCCTGATGATGGAATCCACCTCGGTCTCGTCATGGGCGAAGTAACGGACGTTATTTCCATACCGTCTGAAATCACTGCCAATCCCGGTGAGCTGCCGGTCGCTCATATCCTTTTTCAGGGAGACATTGACATTGAACTTGTACGGAACCATGGAGAGGAGCTCCTTCACACTGACGATCTTGTAGAGCACTCCCCCTTTGTCGAGGATGATGATCTTGTCACACAGCCGGTCCACAACACTGGGATCGTGGTCCACCATAAGGATGGTGAGATCCTGGAGCTCGTCCTGTTCCAGAATGAAGTTGATGATCCTCTGCTTTCGCTCCACATCGAGGTTTGCCACAACCTCGTCAAGAAGAAGGATCTGTGGGTCCTTGATGAATCCTATGGCCAGTCTTACCATGGCCTTCTGCCCCTCGGAGAAACCCTCAAGCCGGGTGTCCATCATGTGGAGTATCCCCATTCGTTTGAGGAAGGGAATGATATGATCGGGTCTCTTTCCAAGTACTCTGCCGAAGAACTTCATGGTCTGACGTAGGGTGAGCTTGTTCTGGAAGTTCAGGGCAGGAGACACAAATGAGAATGCTCTCCGTGCTGCCTCCGGGTGGCGGAAGATGTCGTTCCCGAAGACCCTGATGGTCCCGTCATCGGGAAGGTAAATGGTGGAAATGGTCTTGAGTAGGGTGGTCTTTCCGCAGCCGTTTGGTCCGATGATGGCCACATTCTGCCCCTTGTTGATGTCGAAGGTGATATTGCTCAGCACCCGCTTCTTCTCCCCGAACATGAACAGTTCGGTAACATAGAAATCCTTGGATACCCCCTCAACCTCCATGGCCTTCACCGGATACACCCCCGTAAGTTTTTGTGATTGCTGTGGACCGTAATACATTCAGGCATGGGGAAGAGTGAAGAGGGGCAGGGGGCAGGGGGGGGAGCAAGGCAACGCCCCGTTAAAGTCTGATCAGTAGAATTCAAGGGTACCCCACCTCTGACTTTTATGTTCAAGGAATTTGTAGATGAAGAAGGTGATCACTGCAAGAACGAGGGTCCACTGGGCCATGAACTTCATGGTGTCCATCCAGCCCACAGGATCTTTCCCGATAATGATGACATCCCTGATGAAATACGACCCCCGGACAATGGGAATGAACTTGATCTTTTCCGAGAGTGTAGGATCGAACTCGTCCAGCGCCTCGAGGGGGAAATAGTACCCAGTGAGCACCTTCAGCCCGTACATGATCATCTGTGCAGCAGGAGTGATCTTTTTGAAAATGATGTTCAAAGACGATATAAGAAGGGAAACTACCAGCATGAAGAACCACATGAGGAAGAACACGAGGATGAGGAGGGGGAGAAGACTGAAATTGAATCCCTCGAAGACGTCGCGGGTCCAGGGAAGAAGAGCCATGGGGACGATCACGAACAGACAGGTAACTACGAAGGTCTTGATGGTGGAGGCGATGTTCCGGGAGAGGAGGAGGGTGGAGATGCTCACGTTATTGGTCACCAGGAATCCGATGGTTCCCCGGCTAGCCTCCTCGGGAATGGTATTCACTGTGTCCTCGTAGGATTTGTGGAAGAAAGCCCAGAAAATGACACCAACCAGGAGGAAGTGTTTGAGATTGTAGTCGATCCCCAGGCGGTTCTTCTGGCTTGACATGAGGAATGAGGTGGTGGTCGTTTCCGTGGTTCCGTTCTCCTCGTACTTCACCCAGACCTCATGCTTTCCCTTGGACCGGTAATGGACCACCGGTTCCCCTTCCTTTTCCCAGGAGTATCTCCCTTCAAAGTCGGTTATTCCCACCCGGTCACCATCGATGAATACCGTCGCATTAGGGAGTGCGGTTCCGGTCTCATCCCGGACAAGGATGTCGATCCCTTCCTCGGCTGCCAGAGACACGATGGATACATCAATGACCACATTGCTCCGGGTAAGGTTGGAGCTAGAGCTCGAATTTGATACCACATGCTCGAAGGTATCGAATCCGAAATACTTCCCCTCCTCTATCTTGGTGGTGCTCCTCGTGTGGGTGTACTCCATCTCGATCCTATGCTCGACTTTGGTAGAATTCAGAAGCCCTTCAGCCGCTGTTATGTCGAGGACGAGCACACTTCCCTCAAAGGAGAGAAAATCCCTGAATTCCTCGCTGGGAATACTATGGTTCAGAACAACCTGTTCGTCGATGGTTAACAGGAGGTCGGGATTTTTCCCTACTCTGTCCATAGGTTCGATCTCATTCCCTGTCGTGTGTTCAAGCAACTGAACCGTGGTTTGGTTGCCATTTTCTTTGAACTCGAAAAAATCATTCTCCACGTCATAGATGTAGATGTGCAGATCATCATCGATCACATCCACGTTCACATCCATTGCATACGTAACATCGGTGGCTCCATCCACCATCCCTCCCAGAAGGGTGAAAGCAAAGATGTCGATGACCAGCCAGGCTACATCTGTTACCAGGAGAAACTTGTACTTCAGATCGATCTGAATGTTTCTTACGACGGCACTTGAAACGATTTTTAGATATCTCGTGGGTTTCAACAGATCACCTAATGGATGAACGCCGGTTGGTCTTCATGGTATTCCGCATTCATTGATTGAATTTACTTCTTCAGGTTTCTCTCCTTCACATTTAAGGAGTTTTCGGTATTCGTCCGGGATTTCTGTAGACCAATCTCCCAGCACTGCCTTCCCCACTCCCTCTTCCCCTCCCTCCCCTCCTCATTATTTTCTTCTATCCTCCACCCTTTTCTTTTTTCCTCATCCTTTTTTTCTACCCTTCACACTTCTCTTTTCCCCTCCCTCCCCTCCGCCCTCCCCTTTTCGGAGTTCGTTTTCGTTCAACACAATGTAGCCATTTTTACCAAAATCATGCTCGTCCCAACAATATAGAACTGAAAAGGCCCAAAGCTTCCTTCATTCCTTCCCGGTCGTTGAGATGGCCGCCCCTGATCTCCGGGATCGCGGTTACATCCATGTCCAGCACCTTTCTGAAGACCTTCCTGAGCTCGATGTCACCCTCCCCGAACTGGAGTCCCTCATGATCCGGAGCTGAGGCATCGGAAAGATGAACATGCTTTATTCTTCCCCCCATCGCGGTAATAAACTCGAAGATCCGGTCGTTCGAACCCTCCTCAACAGCCAGGTACGCATGGCAGATGTCAAGGGCCACATGCATATATTCCACTAATGGCACAAACTCCTCAGGCTTCTGAAGGATATTGCTGTACCATCGCTCCTCTTCCCCCCACATCCAGTAGTGCCAGGGCATGTTCTCCATGAGCATTTCCTTTGTGTTGTAATCCCCTTCCAGCTCCCGGAGAGAACCGAGAAGATTGTTCATAAGCACACCTTGATCCCCCACAGGTTCAGGGGTCTGTCCCCCGGGATGGATGACAATGTAATCCGCTTCCAGCTCCCCCAGTAAGTCCATGGTCTTCGCAATGACGTCCAGGCTCCACTTCCTCTGCTTTTCGTTCACCGTTGCAAGATCCACAAGGGGCCGCTTTTCCATCTTGAGCAGGAGATTGGGGGGGGCATGGATCACGATAGGTACCTTCGGGAGGATGGATAGATTGTCAATGATCTCCTTCCAATGGAATGCCATGTCTTCATCCGCAAGGTGGAGTTCGATCATCTGGGGAGTAAAGTTTCCCAGCATGAATTCCTCATTGTACCTCATTTTGGTGCCGAGCTTCATTGCATGGGTCATGGGCATTCATTATATATCGTTTACTCCGGAACCGAATAATATTTCCTTCCTCATACGATCCTTAAAGTTCAGCCTTCATATTTTTTTCAGGGATAACCTACTAATAAAACCGAATACCTTGAAACATCGTGATTATTATGGCTCTACAAATTAATTGTGCAGATTTTGGAATTGATTGTTCCTATGTTGCCCGTGCTAATACAGAAGATGAACTGATCCCGGATATTGCAAAGCATGGGAAAGATGTTCATGGCTATACGGACGAACAATTGAACGACCCTGCGATGATGGAGAAAATCAAGGCATTGATCAAGAGGGATTAATGTATGATTTCCCATCGAATAACGGTGTTCTGACACCGCTTTCTTCTTTTTTTACCATACCTCTTTTTTTCAATGGATAACCGGAATTTGATTTCCCTTACTTCTCACACAATATTTTCCAAAGTGGTTCGTTGGGGATTTCAGCTCACAAATATATTCTTTGTTATTCGATTATATTTTCCGTGAATAAAGAAAAAATTATATAAAGTGTTAAGACGTTACATGAATCGTTGTCAATAAGTTATTGGCAAAATGAAAGAAGGCTGTTATTTTGCTCATCGCCATTCGATTTTATGCTAAAAAAGGACTGAACAATCTCTGGAATGCACTGGAGAAAGACATCTGGAATTTCTACTCGCAGCGGATCACTCCGCTCTACGTTGTTCAGGAAGCGGGAAAAGAGTATCTTGCTATTGTTTTCGATATCAAGGATCTCAATGAATTCGAGAATTTTCTCATGTCGAATCCAACTATTCGACAGGCAACCCGCAGTACGAGGAGCATTCCTCTCCATCAACCGTTTTATTTTGACCTTCCAAAGGGACATCCTGAGGGACTGCAGAGATATAATGTATTCTTGAGGATCTCCCCTGACCAGTACAGAAATGTCAATGAAAAGATCCCGACCCTGAAATTCCCGAAAGGTGTTCATCTCACCTATTCCTCCTTTTCCTTTGGTGACGACGACATAATCCTCTCCTTTTTGGCAGAAGGCTTGGGGAAGCTCAGGAAATTCATAACCCGCACTATCGAGTCCATGAAGGGGGTGAGATCGGTATCGGTCTCACGGGTTGTACGAAGCAGACTGCTCACATCACGAAGGAACTGGAACAAACACCGAAAATTACTGCTGTATCCGGTGGGGGGGAAAGTGGAAGGGGCACGAAAGAAATTCGAACGGGAACGGTTGACAATGACCGTGATCATGCGGATGCATGCCCATGGTGAGCTTTCCAAACTGTGGAAGTCCATGTCAGAAAATATTGCGAAATTTGAAAGTGAAGATTTCATACCGTTATATGCATCTCAACAAAATGTGAACGATTACATCACGATGGTGGCCGAGATCCGGAATTTCGAAACCATCAATGACCTCTTTTCAAGTGGAATGCCGGATGTGATACAAGCGGAAAAATGGAGAACCTATCCTCTTCTGAAACCAATGTATTTCCTTGTGCCAAAGGATGCTCCCGAAAAACTGGAAAGATACCTCATATCCATACGGGTGGAACCTGCCTTCTATCAGGATGTCTACAAGACGCTCGTGACCCTGGATTATCCCGAGAATGTTTTCCTGAGTTACATCTCATATTCCCTTGGTTCCGATGACATCCTTCTATCATTACTAACACGGAGCAAAGATGATGTAGAGTTATTTGCTGAGCAATGCATCGACACTGTGCAGGGAATAACGTCCTATAATATATCCAGTCAACTGCGGACAGTGCGTCTGACATCGAAAAAAGTGTGGTTGTCCCATCGAAACAAGCATCTGTCCAGCTATCACGTTGCGCACAGTAACGAATTAAACAGGAAATATGATTGGACTGAATGGGAGAATTATCTTGCGGAGCAGGGTGGTCCATTCCTAAGGGACCTTTATCAGGAAGATTGATCACTGTTGGATATCAGATAGAGGAAAAATGATCAAAGGTGAATTTCAATAATTGGCAGCCATGGGATACAGTCATTTGATATTCTGTCTCCTCCCCCATATTCCTTCTGGTTACTCCCCATTTCCCCATTCACCCCACAGGCTTCACTACTCATTGTCTCCCGCACTTCCCTCTCGCCCCCCTCCCCCCCATCGTGATCTCGATCATTTCCTCCATTTTGTGACTCACATCGAATGTCTAATTGTTGCCGACAAAACAACAAATTGAACACCTTGTTTATAATATTGTCGGCTCACCAACGACAATGAACGTACCCCAATAACGGCATTTGTCAAAATACATTACCAATTTCCTTTTAACTGGGTGTTATCCATTGTCATGCGGTGAGACCCATGCTTCAAGGCAATGACCATGGACATTATGAAACTGTTTTTAACCCCTCCGAGGACCCAACCGACACGACGTCGGTCAATGACCCCGGTGGACAGACAACAGACGAATCCTCTTCCACCAGAGAAAGGATGAATACCCCAGATCCGAGCGAGGATGAATTCATACAACATCTTCCGTTGACTGAGTTCATCGTCCTGAATGAGAAGGTACCGGCGTCACATTTGTTTGGTCCCGGATCAATTGCCTTCAACCTCGTTTCCGGTCTGAAAACTCGCATGACCCGATTCCGAGCGCGAGTTTATTCCAGAAAGGCAATAGCTGTGATTGTGGTTCTACTCCTTCTCCCACTTTCTCTCTTTGCGGTACTGGAATACGTGGGAACGGTGGTAGATCGATCCGAAGTCGATATCCTGAGTGTCAGGATCCTTGGATCCGATGATGATTCCCTTACCTTGGAAATGGACCTGAACATCACGAATCCATCGTCAATGTCAACCACACTCCAATCCTCCAACCTTTATCTGAACTATCTCCATCAGAAGACCGCGACCCTTTCTCTTCCGTCCATGAAGCTCGAAACCGGTAACAATTTATTGACCCTGCAGGTGGTCCTCAGGGAGCATGAAACGGATTCAATGCAGACACTTGCCGATGATCTTCTTTCCTCAAAGGATGTCCGGGTATCGGTCACCGGCACCATCCGGCTTGGAGGGGCGATCCCACTGGAATTCCCGGTGAACAAAGTGATCGATCTGGACTCATTCGATTCCCCGGAGGTCGAGATCCGGTCTATCGTCATCGATGGCGATCCTGATGAAGGATTGACCGGTGTTATCGATGCATTCGTCACCAATCCTTCCAAACTGGAGACCATCCTCGATGGGCTCCACTTCGACGTCCTCCAGAACGGATCTTTACTTGCATCGATCTCCTCAAGTGGATATCTAAAAGCTGGCACGAACGAACTGAGTTTGATGTTCAACATCCCAGCCGATGGCCTTGATACAGCACGGGACCTTATTACCCACATCCTGAACGGAGGTACTCCCGATCTTGAGATCAGGGGAAGCACACGTGGGATCGATAGCATCATTGGGAGTGGAAATATTGATGGTATTGAAGCTGGGAAAACCAATGGAAATGAGACTCGTACTGAAGATGGGAAAGAGACCGGGAATGAAGGTGTGAGCAAAGATATCCTCTCCGGGTCGCTCCTTTCCAGGCTCGCCACCGGATTTACCCATCACTTCATGGACAACGACTCCAGGCTCGGGTCCATCGATGATCTTGAGATCGATGTCCGGTCTGTGTCATTCCTCGAAGCTGATGAGAACGGGATCCATGGATCGGTCCTTGTCAACATCACGAATCCATCGGTTTTCACGATCCCTCTGGGAACACTGGACCTTGGACTTCAATACGATAACACACTTATCGCGGAGCTCTCTCTCTCCTCAGCAGATCTGACATCCCTTACCCTGGAACCCGGACCCAATGAGGTCCTTCTTTCTATGTTCGTCCCGGCGAACTCCAGTGACGCCTACAACGTCCTTGCCAACGATATGATGAACGGAGGTTTCTTCAACTTCACGATATTCGGTATCGAGCAGGAGGGTGATCCCCTGTCCTATCTTTCCGGTGCCTTCCGCTACATCTACGGCATGAACATCTCCGACTGTTTCTCCACCAAGGCCCATTCACTTCGGGTGAGTCCCGGTCTGTTCATCACGGATATCGACCTGACCGCCGAAATAGACAATCCTACTCCGATCTCCATGAACCTCGAGGATTTCGAGTTCATCGCATACTATGAAGGGAACTACCTCAGCGACATCGACCTCCATGACCCCCTGATCGTTCCGGGTTATCAGACGGTGGACCTCGATATGTCGGTCTCGACGATCTCCCTCCAGACCCTCGGACTCATGGTAAAACTGTTGACAGGGAGCGAGATCGTGATCATAGTCGAGGCAAGCCATGAGATCGCTCCGGGACACGTGTTTAGTTTCACGGTCACCACCACGATCGGAGACGCTGTCCCCGAGGTACAGGATGTTATCCCCTCACCCCTGGATGACATTATTTCCCTCATTCTCGATGGTCCGATAACCTCTCCCATTTCCATTGATCGCTCCCCATTCTAGAAATGGATACTTCAAATATTGTCCCTGAAAAGGTTTATAACCAACCTGAGATAACAATCCGGAATCGATAATCAATCAGGGGTATCTCCATGAAGAAGATCATATCAGTTACCATCATATCCCTTCTGGTGTTCATCCTGTTCACCCCCATGGTCAGTGTATCCGCTCGAAACGACCGTGGCGGGTCAGAATGGGAGAAGCCGGACGATTCTGGAACGAAGATAGAGGGAGACAACAGGTTTATCCAGTACAAGATCTGGGAAGAGGGTATCACTGTCACCTCCGTGGGAAAAGAGCGCGATCACTTCAATGTGTTTTATTTCACCCTCAAACTTGAACGGGGTGTGGTCATGCATTACAACTACTTCCGCGCCCCCTACAGTGATGAGACGAATGACTTCCACAAACGGGTCGGGGAAAACAGGACCTTTCCAGAGGAAGAAGGAATACGGCCCCCACCACCGGGAGGAGATGGAACCAAGTTCGACAAAGAGCCTTTCGAGGACCTTGGATTCTCCATTCTCATGAGGGATCTCATTGAATTCAATGAGACCAACGGTAGAATTTCAAAGTATCATTTCGGGAATACCGATTTCACAGTGCCAGTGGTCGATGTGATAAAACAGGATGGTATTATTACTGGCCTGAAGATCCGGACCGGTACTGAGGACGGTATATTCGGGCTCACGTTCTACCTAATCTCTACGGCCAAGTACGGCCGGGAACGGGGTATCTCTCCCTTCGAGGTGAAGTACGACATCGCGATCAAGAACTACCCGTTCAAAGCTGATGATTCCTCTCTTGCCCTCAAGAACATCTTCGCATTCTCAGAGATGGTCCTGGAGAACCCGAAGGACCGGAGATTCGACGACAAACCTCTTCCTTCTGACTGGACCCAACCACCCAAAGAGAGAACCCTTGGGTATGATATCGATTCACTCTCCATGTTCTACTCCTGGGCTACTAATGTGACCGTAGACGGGGAGGAGCACAACCTCACTGCGGAGTACACGGTCTCCATGGAGGGCGATTCCACCATGGTGGAGGGCATGACCTTCATCTATCCCCAGGGGGATTACATTCTCCATGATCCCAAGATCGGGGTCGCCGACCTTCTGGAGTACACGGACGATGCCACCGAGTTCATCGAGCTCCTGATCTTCTGGTCCACCGGACTCGGGATCGGGGTTATTCTTGTTGCTCTTGTGGCTGTTCGTATGAAGCCAGGGAAGTTCGACTGGGAGGATTGAGGTTCTGGATCAGCTTGGAACGCTCATCGGCTGTGTTACAGCCGTGACGGTCGTATTGTTCGTCATTTCCCTTGCCGCCCTTGAACGGAGTCCCGGCTTCCGGTCAATTCTCCTTTCTCTGGCACTTGGCTTGTTTTCCCTGAAGAACATCGTCCTCACCTATCTCTTTTTCATTGACGATCTGCCAGATATCCATCCACTCATGTTCGCGGATGCCGTGGTGACCGGAGCCATCTTTCTCCGCCTGTTGATCACGGGAACGGTTGATTCGGTTGGGAAAGAAGGTGGAAAAGACGGTGAAGATAATGTAGGGGAAGGCACCGGAGTTCCGGAATCAGACCAGGAGCCGGCCATGAACCTCGAGAAACCACTGACGGCAGAGAGAATTCAGCCAGCCGAGGGACAACCCACGCCTGAGGAGCCACCCGGGGATTGATCATCATGCTGCAGGAACCTGGATCCGGGAGACAGCAGGAGGTGTACCAGTTCATCAAGCTGAACCCCGGTACCCATCTTCGGGAGATCCAGAGAAGGCTTTCTATTTCATCCATGGGGAACCTCGAATACCACATCGTCATGCTGAAGAAGCTCAAACTGGTGGTGGAGAATACCGAGGGAGGGTACAAACGCTACTACCCGGCCCACGGTGCCGTCCTGAACAAACAGCTCCTTGCCCTCCTCCGGCAGAAAAACCCCCGCAGAATCGCTCTCCTGTTACTGGAACATATGCGAAAGAACGAATGTATGACCATAGATATTGACGATGATTTGACTGAGGGGTGGGGGGTGGGGGAAGAAGAATGTGAAGAAGAGGTGAGGAAGGAAGAAGGAAAAGTAGAGGTGAAAGGGGAGCAAAAAGAAAGTGCCAGCGATTCCCCTTCCACTGCCCCCCCCTCCCCCCCCACTGATTTATTGAAGAAAAACTCTGCCGGATGCGGATTGACACCGTATGATCTCATGGGGGAGTTGGGTCTGAAACCCTCGGCTCTCTCTTACTACCTTTCCAAGATGCGGAAGCAGGGGGTGCTCAGGAAGGAGAAGGTCGGGAAGAATGTGTTCTATGTGCTCGAAAAACCGGAGGATGTATTGCAGACCCTCATCTCTTACAGGGAGAGCTTCATGGACCGGCTGGTGAACTCGTTCATGGAGGGGTGGAATCTGTGAGAGGGGTGGGGATTATTGTATATGAAAACAATCAGTAAAGCAACAACTTTAATTCCATTCCAGAGCATAATATCACTTCATGAATGTAACACATTTGTTAATTTTACGAATCCGTCTATTTTATCATGTTAAAATGTTTAGCCTGTAGGGATTTGCAATAATCAAATCCCCTCATTTATCTCCACTGGAA
>CAZTGJ010000041.1:0-15436 GCA_964613025.1 uncultured Thermoplasmata archaeon
TTTTTCTGGGGAGAGAAATGAAGGGATTGTGTTATTGCAAATCCCTACAAGCTACGATGCTAATAGTCATCTCAAGGATACTCATAACTTTGGTTAAGGCATCCTGAAAATCCGGCAGATCCTTCATCTGGTGCTTCAACGACGAATGCCATGATGAACGAAAATATTCAGTTCTCTGTTTGAACTCATTCAAATCGGGTTTTATTCCCTTGAATTCACATTTCTGAATGATGGGACCGTGGAGATCTGATAAAGCAATCGTGTCTGAAAGGAACCATACGTCATAAAGGTCTCTGGGACGGGTCCTTTGAAATAAGGCTCGTATCTTTTCGACAAAGATCTCCTTCAATGAATAGGTAATGATATTTCTCGAAATTGCATCCGAGAATGGATGAATGATGGAGAGCAGCTCCGTTGGATAGATCATGACCTCTGCTTTGTACTCTGTGATGTCGAGTTTGATTTTATGAGGACTTCCTGCTCGACGAAGTATGCGAAAATATACTGATCCCTCGAATCCGTTCACATTATCCTTGAGGGAGATAGTGTCTTGGAATTGGATCCCGGATTCTTCACGTGCCTGCTTGTTGGACTTCTTGATGAGTGAGCGAATATCGGTTTGATCCATTTGTCTGAGCAATCCAAAGTCCAGGTCATCAGAAAATCGATAGTTCGGAATATGGATCTTCCGGATCCCGGTACCTCCCTTGAGTACAAGTTCAGACGTATTATCATAGAGTGCGTTCAGGAACCAGTTCTGTGCGTAATCCCGCTCCACTGTACTCTCGGGAACCCCCCACTGCCTTGCGATCTCCCGGAACTCCGGCAAGGGGATCATTCCAACCCTCCCTTGATCATAGGCTGGATATTATCAATGACTCTCCATTTTGCGATCTTCTCTCCAACTCGTGGTAATGTTGGATCAACATAGAGATAGTTTCGGGTGTCCGGACTCGTTATTTCAAGCCCGAGATTGTGGTAATCTGAAATGAAGCCAAGTCTGCGCAATATTCCTGTGTTGCCCATTCGATCAGCATACTCTATGAGCTTGTCTATGTCGAGATCCCTGGAAGGGAAGGCTTTCAATACTTCGATTACTCCTCCACACAAATGCGGCTTATCCAGACAATCAACAATGGTCTTCTCCCGATCGGTAATATGCACAGATGCTTCATCGATCCATTCCTTTTTCAATCCAAAGAATTTCTTTATTGTCAAACGGATAATGTGATAGTCCACATCGAATATCCTTGGTTTCATGTTCTTTTTCCGGCCAGTTGTCTGAAGGAAAACGGAGGTTGGGATTTGTTCTGTGAAGCCATGATAATTGAGGGCACTCCAGTAGGCGATCGCATTTGGCTGAACGAGCATTGACCCAAGTTGGAACTCGTGCAGCGTCATCTTTCCCTTTTCAGAGCTCAGTGGTACAATGATATATTTCCCTCGCTCCACACGCTCCACCCACCCCCTCTTCTCCAGTCGGGATAGTATGACCCATACCACGTTTCTCTCTGCATTGGCAACTCTTACTGCGTCTTCAATTGTAAAGGTATTTCCTAATCTTGCAAGATCTTCAACTAATCTTATTCTCATCTATATTCACCAAACATAACAAATTTGATAATTATTGCGTATATGATTAAGATTTGTTTATAATAATTATAGTTTTCCTTCATATTCATTTTGTTCCTATGAAATAAACTCTATTCAATTCCTAACGGAATTGAACCGCCGATCTCTGCCTTGTAAGGGCAGCGTCATAACCACTAGACCACCAGCCCACTCCTGGGAGTAAGCAGGAAAAACAGTATGGAAACAAAAACGAGCGGATTTTACTAATAATCTGGAGGGGGTGAGGTGGGGGAGGGGGGCAGAAAGCAGAAGGCGGAAGACAGGAGGCGGAAGATTAGAGAAGAGGATGAAACCAGGAGGAAATGGCGGGAAATCACCTTTCCACTTACTTCCAACTCCCTACCGATTCGGGATAACAATTAAACCAAGTTACCAATGTCTATTTATATGAATCCAAAACCGAATCACATCATGAATTCTAGAAAGGGGTTATTTTCAATCCTCATTCTCTTGATGCTCACGGCCACCCCCATCGCAACACTCACCGGCATTTCACCGGCAGGTGGTACCCCCGACAGGATAGTATTCCCTGCGGAAACACGGGACCTGGTCGACGGAGCGCTCATCTACCTTGCCAATCACCCGAAACGAATGGAGGAACTGGATGCCAGTCCTGCTCCGGAAGGATTCATCAATGTAATCGCCCAGGTGGATGACCTCCAGCCGCAGCACATCACCTTCGTGGAGAAGCTCGGGGGAACGGTCTTCGACAGTTGGGAACGCTTCGATGCTCTGGCCGCCACAATCCCGTTGGCAGCACTTCCCGAACTGACGTACCTTCCCGGTCTCACCTGGTTGGAACCCAGTCTCACCTATCATATCCTGCTGGACGAATCAGTTCCCGCCATCGGAGGGGACCAGGTATGGACCAGATACGGTTTCAGAGGAGAGGGCACCACCATCGCCATCGTGGACACCGGTATCGATGCCCAGCACGAATCCCTTGACGACCTGGATGACGATCCCGAGACCGATGATCCCAAGGTCATCGGATTCTATGACGCCCGCTCCGGTCAGCGTGGTGAGAAGGATCCCATCGATGCTCACGGCCACGGATCACACGTCTCGGGAATAGCCGCCGGTACCGGTGGTCCCGATGCTACGTATGTAGGTATGGCTCCCCAGGCCTATCTTGTCGGTGTTTTAGTAGGGGACGGCGGCGGAATCGCAATGGCAGACCTGCTTGACGGGATCGATTGGGTTATCACCAACAAGGACCGTTTCTCCATCGATGTCATGTCCATGTCCCTTGGGGGAGTATTGGTTGTTCCCGGCGCTACCAACGATGGAAGCTCGGCAGCCAGCCAGGCTGCGGATGATGCCGTGGAGGCGGGGATCGTCACCACCATCGCCGTGGGGAACGGGAACCTGCAGGTGGCAGCCCATGCCGGTTCGGTATCAGCTCCTGCGGACAGCCGCCGGGCAATTACCGTGGGCTCGGTGAACAATAACGGAAACCGGGCAATTTCCTCATCCCGAGGACCAACCGGAGATGGCAGGATTAAGCCCGACGTCATGGCCCCCGGAGTGGGGATCAACTCAGTGGATCGTAACACCGGCAATGGATATACTTCCATGACCGGTACCTCCATGGCCTGCCCGCACGTGGCAGGACTGGCGGCCCTTATGCTTCAGGCCAATCCCGGACTTGCTCCCAATGTTACCGTGGAATACATTAAACAAATCATGCATGAGACCTCCCGACATGAATGGGGAGAGCAGCCCGACCCTGCGGAACCCTTCAGCCCCAACAACCAGTATGGCTGGGGAACCGTCGACAGCATCGGAGCGGTACGACGCTCCTTGGATCTCTGGACCGGTCAGATCATAGCCCGCGATGGGGATTTGACAATGCAGGCAATGGGCAGCGAAGGATACAGTCTCAGTTTCATCTATACCAAATCCGAGTACACCTATCAGGGTAAGAACGGGGATTCCCACAATCCTCCTCTTGGACAGGACGCCCCCGATTCGATCTATATCAAAGCGCACCTTCCCTCCTCCTGGCCCGAACCCACTAATATCGCAGGTGATCCCATGGCCTCTGGCGGATTGATTGCCACTGTAGAACCGGATCCTCTTGTTGCCGAGGAGATCGACGGGGAATGGGTCATCGGCGCGTGGTTCAACTATACAGGTGACGTGAGTGAAAGGGAACTGGTCGTTTCCACACCCACCCTCGAGTTCATGGTCAACGCCCCGGCCTATGCAGATCAGGCAACTTTACTGGGGGAATATTTCCTCAATGACATTCCCGGAGAAACAGCAGAGGAACCCATTACCGTGGTCTCTGATCCTCCGGACATTATTGTTGGCATCGAGGCTAACGTCACACTACCCACTGATGGCGATCTTGTAAACTTCACAATGACCGTGAAGAACATTGGAGAGGGATATGCTCTCACCGGTACTCTCATGCTTATCAGAAGCTCCGAGGACCCGGTCTCAAATGAGCCCCTTGTGGAATGGACTCTACCAACTATTGCTCCGGATATTTCCCTTACCCGGAACTACGAATGGAATTCATCCGGTTATCCGGGAGTTCACACCTTCACCGCCCCAGTCAACGACGTGGTACCCGACGAAACGGATAGTCAGAACAATGACGACGAGCTTTCGCTCAGGGTGAAGGAGAAAGAACAGCCTCCTGAGAATACCCCGCCGACAGTGGAATTCATCAACCCGCTCCATGGTGAGATCCTTCAGGGGATCGTTTCCGTTGAGGGATCCGCCGATGATATTGATGAGGAAGATGTCCTTACCGTGGAGGCCAAGGTAATACCCGGTGAGTGGACGGATGCCGATGGTGGAGAAAGCTGGAGCTGGGAATGGGATACCACCCAGGAAGCGAACGGCGAATACACGCTTCAGGCACGGGCATTCGATGGTGAGGATTATTCTGAGATATTCGAGATCACCGTTACCGTGGACAATGAAGGGGAGAATGTCAGACCCACTGCATCCATCGATGCCTCGACCTTGGAAATACTTGCTGGTGAGACCGTGGATTTCGATGGGAGCGGTTCCGACGATGACAGTTCCGTTGATTCCTATCTCTTCGATTTCGGGGACGGTGAGGACAGCGGATGGCAGAGCTCGGATAGAGCAAGCCACAGTTACGGTTACGAAGGCAATTTCACCGTGAACCTGGTAGTCGAGGATGATGACGGTGCCCAGTCCACCAATACTGCTGAGGTTACCATTACTGTACGCGAGCCTAAAGAAGATGAGAACCGGGCTCCCACAGCCGTCATCTCAAATCCGAGAGAGGATTCAGTTGCCAATGAGGGTGTACCCCGCCTGCTGGACGGCCGGGATTCTTCAGATCCGGACAGGGACGATCTTACCTATGTCTGGGAATCTGATGTACAGGGCCTGCTTGGAAACGAATCGAAGTTCTATGCGGTTTTCGAGCCGGGTAATCATACCGTTACCCTCACTGTTGATGACGGACACGGAGGGACGCATACTGCCGTTGTCCATATCACGATACTTCCCACAGAGCAGCCAGAGGATAAAGGCGGGAGCAATGACGACAGTTTCTTGCCGGGCTTCGGCATAGTTCAGGTTTTGGTTGGTATCATGGTGTCTGTTATTCTGATCGGAGTCTTTGGCAGACGGAACTGATAGTGATTCTCAAAGGACACTGCTTCCATCCTCAAATGCCAGCTCTGCATTCACGCTCCTCCTCTGCATTTCCCCCCCCACCCCCCACATCATCTGTGTCCCCCCGTCGTCAATCCACAAATTTTATTACAATATTGCAATCACTAGTAAAACTTCAGGCAGGGTGAATGCCATGTTTTTCTCAGACACACACCAGGAAATCAAGCGAACCTTAATTTATATCACCTCTGTGCGCATGTTTGTCATAGCTCTTGTGACAGCTCTCTTTTTTTTCATCCCGGGTATCTATGCGGAGACCACCTACTACGTTGACGACGATGCACCGGAGGGGGGAGACGGGGGCGAGGGGACACCGTTCAACACGATCCAGGAAGCCATCGATAATGCAAGTGCCGGGGATACCATCAGGGTATTCGCGGGAACCTACCAGGAAAATGTCCTGGTGAACAAAACGGTTTCCGTTATCGGGAACGGGTCTGCCGACACAATAATCAACGGTTCTGATTCGGGCCATGTGGTAACGATCTCCTCTGACTGGGCAAATCTGAGCGGTTGCCACCTCACAGCCAGCGGAAGCGGGTTCTGGGATGCGGGTGTTCGGATCAGCGCCGACAATGTCACGGTCTCGAACAATAACTGCTCGGGCAACAATTATGGAATTCTGACGGTCACGCAGCGGGACGGAAGGATCCACAACAACACCTGTTCCGGCAACGCCAGAGATGGGATCATGATCTACAATTCCGACTTCTTCGATATCAGGGACAATGGATGCTCTGGGAACAGATACGGGATTGCTCTGTTATATACTGAATCTACGCTGGCGGAGGCCAACGACATATCCAACAATGAGCGGGGTGTCAGTTGCACCAATGCCAACGACGACACCATCCTTAAGAACACGATCCATGACAATTTCAATGGGGTCTATATCAGCACATCAAGCAATGAGTTCATCCAGGAGAACGATATAACGTACAATGAATTCGGTGTGAACCTGTCCGAAGCGGACTCTCAGACGATCAACGGGAACACCATCCGGAACAACACCATCGGCATTCTGTTCTCGGATTCTGATAGTAATGTCCTTGAAGAGAACACCATCACAAGGAATGGTCAGGGATTCCTCCTTATGGATTCCTCCAGCTCCAATCGTGCCAGTGGGAACACTTTCGAGAACAACACTCGATTCGGGATTAATGCAACCGACAATTCAGGACAGACCGTGGATGCACGCTACAACTGGTGGGGCGACACATCCGGACCCTATCACGAAACCATGAATTCCATGGGAAAAGGTGATAATGTCACCGACAGGGTGCAGTTCGATCCATGGGAGGGCAAGGCGAAGAGCGTCTACAATGTGGATAAGGAAGAGTACTATGTGACCATCGATGAGGCCCTCGAGAACGCCTCATCCGGGAATACCATCAGGATATTTGCAGGCACATTCAGCGGGCCCATAATCATCGACATGACCCTTACCATTATCGGGAACGGTTCCGGAGAGACCATAATAGACGGCCAGGGGAATGGTAATGTCATCACTATTCAGGCTCCGAATGTAAATATCAGCAGGTGTACCATTCGGGGAAGCGAATCAAATAGGGCGGGAATCCGGATCCAGTCAGACGGGAACACATTATCTGACAACACCTTCACCGGGAATTATCATGGTATGTACCTGGATTCTGTCCACAACAATTTCGTGACAGGCAGTACATTCAACGACAACTACAACGGAATTCTTCTCCAGGATTGTCAGAATAATCACATGGAAGACAACAGCTTTGGTACTCAGCAGCTCCACGGGATCGCACTCTATAGCTCGATGGACAACAGCGTTGGAATGAACACCTTCACCGGAAATCACACCGCTGGGATCTATCTCTCCGGCTCAACAGACAACCTCATCGAGAGGAATTCTCAGACCGACAGTTCCGGCTGGGGTATCAGTCTCCTGAAGTCCAACGATAATATCATTTCCAATAACAATATCGAATCCCATGCTGGCAGCATAACTCTCGACCAGTCCGAGAACACGATCATTTCACTGAATGAGATCAATAACAGCACTGACGAAGGCATTTATCTTGCAGAATCCGACTCCAACACCATTCACAACAATACCTGCAGCGGGAACAAGGCGGGGATCTTCGTGGGGGAGGGATCCGAATGGAATACACTGGCAGACAACTTCTGCAATAACGGTACCCGCGGAATATATCTCAAACTTGCGGATTTAAACATAATGCAGGACAATTCATGCCTCGGGAACGAGTACGGCATCTATGTCACACGGTCGGATCTCATCATCATTGAAGGAGGGACTTTAGGTAATGGAGAACACGGATTATATTTCTACGACTGCTCGGACATCCTGGTACAATTGATAACCGCCGCATCAAATAACCAGTCCGGTGTCTATCTCACCGAAGTGAACAGTTTTTTCCTTATTCATTCCATTATTGAATCGAACACCGGAGCCGGCTTCATATCAGATCATTCTTCCTCGGTAGCCATCGACAATTCTACCATTTCCAGCAATGGCATAGGACTCACATGCCATTTCAGCACAGACGTTGAAGCTCATGGCAACAATATCATGAACAATCAGGAGGCGGGAGTAGATGCATCCTCAGACCAAGCGGATGTGATCGATGCCACATACAATTACTGGGGTGATCCCACCGGCCCCTATCATCCTCTGGATAATTCGGACGGTGAAGGGGATGAGGTTACAGACAATGTGGATTTCACTCCCTGGTACGGAGAGTACACCATCTGGTCCGTAATCGACTGGGTGTATCCCACTGATGTCCTGCAGGGGGAAACGATCCATTTCTCGGGACATGGCATCTCCCATTTTTCCGTCACTTCCCCTATATCTTCCTATAGCTGGACCTCTTCCCTGGACGGAGAATTGTTCAGCGGCTCAAACCCGGATTTCAGCACCGCATCCCTCTCCAACGGAACCCATACCATCGAGTTCAGGATCCACGATGGCAGCGGAGTTTCCTCTCATCCTGCCATTTCTCAGGTCCATGTGAACGGGGTACCGGTGGTAAGTCTTGCCAACCTGGCGCCATGGGCACTGGAGGGTGATGATTTCGTACTCACCGGGATCGTGGACGAGGATAGCTCAATTGCCAGATATCGTTGGTTCTCCTCACATGAAGGACTCCTGTACAATGGTTCGAATCCAACCTTCAACTGGAGAGGTCTCTCCAGGGGACATCGTATCATCACCTTCAGCGTCATGGATGATCGGGGAGTCTGGTCCGAAACATCACAGGCCGATTTCACGGTCTACTCCCAGCCTGTTGCCACCATCGAATCCATCAATCCCGATCCCGCTGTTCAGGATAATACCATTCAGTTCACAGGGTCCGGAACCGCTGATAATGAGGTGGTACGCTATGTGTGGCGGTCGGACAAGGACGGAACCCTCTATGATGGGGATCAGTCCTCATTCGACCTTTCTCCGAAGATTCTCCCTCCCCCATTCCCTCCCATTCTCTATGGGCTTACTAATGGAACCCATACTATCTCTCTCCAGGTCATGGATTCTGTCGGGATCTGGTCCGAAGAGGTCTCTTACGTCATCAAGGTGAACCTTCGTCCCAGGGCAGTGATCCGATCCATCACTCCCAATCCTGCAGTCCCGGGGGATACCATCATCTTCACAGCCAATGCCACCGATGACGGTACCGTCAAACGCTACTCATGGACATCTGACCTTGATGGGGAGCTCTACAACGGATCGAATCAGGTTTTCACATCATTCCACCTCTCCTTTGGCACCCACACTATCACCCTTTCCGTTCTTGACGACGGGATCAATGGGGGCGGTGGTGGTGGTGAAGACAGCGGGGTGTGGTCCCTGGGAACCACCACCCAGATTGTTATCACTATGAAGCCCACCGCCTTCATCGACGGGATCTCCCCCAGCCCAGCCTATCTCGGGGACACCATCATGTTCAGAGGTAATGGTTCTGATGACGGTAGTATTGCTCAGCTTCGATGGATTTCGACCATCGATGGAGAGCTTATCACTACCACTGAATTCGAGATAGGATTTATGACCCTGTCTCCCGGGGTGCATACCATTTACCTGGAGGTTCGGGACAATGACGGTATCTGGAGCGATCCGGCTTCAGCGATACTTGAGATACTGGACAACCGTCCACCCACTGTCCAACTCACCTCTCCGGTTCAGGATTCGGAGGTCGAGGGCCTGGTCATCATAACTGGAACCTCTTCGGACGATAATATGGTCTCAAGGATCGAATACCAGATCGACGGGGCCAGTGAGTGGAAAAGTATACAGGGGGATCGGGAATCCTGGACACTGGAATGGGACTCGACTTTGGTAACCAACGGATCCTACCTCCTGGTGTTCAGATCATTCGACGGTCTTCTTTATTCCGATACTGTCACTCTCGATCTTACGGTAAAGAACGAACAGCAGGCCCCACCCGGTGATACCGATTCGGACGATGGACTAAATGTTCTTCTCCTGCTTGCATCCTTTGGGCTTGTCATCATGATCCTGATCCTCATCGGCTTGTTTCATTCCCGCCCCTCCAACGGAACATCATCTTCGGACACCAAGGGATCCGGTTCGGAAGCCGACAAACTAGGAAGGTCAGGTGAAAAGGTCTCTTCTTCTCTCACGCCTTCCAGCTCACCTCCTCATTTCTCTTCTGGACCGTCTTCTATTTCCTCTGCCCCATCGTCTTCCATTTTCTCTTCCCACTCCCCTCCATCCCGTGTTCCGGCGTCAGCCCCGTCGTCATCGTCATCAGTCCATCCCCCCACCTCCCCAACAACACCCCCACTAGAAACACCTACAACAACAACAACACCTACAGCAACACCACCACCAACGGATGCTTCGACAACTCCCCACATCCCACCACAGCATCAGGCCAATAATCCGCCAACTCAAAAGGCACGGAAGATCAGGATACCAAAACAACCTTGATAACCTCAGGCAGCTAATTGAAATGCCTATCAGCTTCGTCCTGATTGATTCCTCTGTCCCGGGTACCCCCAAAGGAGTAAAAATCCCCCCACCAAACTCTTTATATACTCTGAGAATCTCAGATTTTTATCAGGTGAAAATATGATCAGTCGTAATAATCCACATCTGCTCCTGACCCTGGTACTTGCCATGCTTATGATCGGAACTGCCATCAGTGTACTCCCAATTTCGGTATATGGGGAGAACAAGCCTGATTTGACTCTGGACAGCTCCGATATCAGATTCAGTGATTCAGAACCAGAAGAAGGAGACAACATTACCATCTATGCAACCATATATAATGATGGGGATGCCAACGCCTCTGATGTACTGGTGTCCTTCAAGGATCATTCCCATGGCGATGGTAAAGTTATTGTGATCGAGAACCGGACCATCAGAACACTGGAAGCGGGATCCATGATCAATCTATCCGTGGAATGGACTGCGGAACCAGCTGGAAACCACACCATCAAAGTGCTCATCGACCCGGACGACACCATTATGGAAAGTAACGAATCCAATAATAATGCCGGTAAGAAGATCGTGGTGCAGAAGGGGGGAAGCGGTGACAGCACCGAGATCTTTGGGTACGTGTATGAAAAGGAATCCCGGGGAACCCCCATCGAAAACGCCAACATCACCATGGTCGGGAAGACCACCAATGATACCTATACTGTTTATACCAATAGGGACGGGTATTATGAAAAGAAGATATCGCAAGAAGATAACTATACCATCACTGCAATGAAGGACGGGTACATAAATGAGACCCAGCATCGGTATGTAGCCAAGGGAACCAGTGAACAGGTGAACTTCCATCTCGAAAAGGAACATGCCCAGGGAGATACGATCCTGAAGGGGTACACCAAGGAACAATCGAACAGCACCCACATCCCCCAGGTATCCGTCAATATCACCAAGGGAAACTATACCAACTCCACGACGTCGGACGGCAACGGATACTACGAATTTCTGCTGGAAGAGGGGGGGACCTATGCAGTCCACGCCCGAAAGGCGGGATACAAGGATTACGACGTGAACGTTTCAGTAAAAGAGGGGGATACCACCACCCATCACATTTATCTGGAAAACGAGTCGGGGTCGGAGAAGACCAAGATCTACGGGTATGTCAAGGAGGACGAATCAAGAAAGCCCATCAACGGCTCCAAGGTCACCATCGTCCACAAGGGGAACAATGAAAGCGCAATCGCCTACACGAACGGCGACGGTTACTATGTGAAGGAGCTTTCCACCGGCGGCAACTACACGGTCACCGCGGAGAAGGATGGCTACCTTTCATCGACCAAGGATGCCTACATCAGGGACGGAGAACACAAGCGCCTGGATTTCTATCTCGAGAAGGAATCGAGTTCGGATGAAACAGTGGTCTATGGGTATGTGAGGGACAACGCCACCCGGGGTGAAGGCATCGCAAATGCGGAACTGAAGTTCACCAATGAGGATTGCAACTGTTCCTTTACCACCTACAGTGATGAGAATGGATATTATCAACGGGATCTGCCCACCGGAGGGGGAAATCATACCATCCTCGTAAATAAATCAGGATACGAAACCATAACGACAAGGAAATATATCGAGCACGAGGAACACAACCGTATCGATTTCCAGCTTGATCGAAAGCAAGATAATGACACAAAGTTCTACGGATATGTCAGGGACAAGACAACCGATGAGGGGATAGATAATGCCAAAGTGATATTAAAGATCGATAATACCACTATCAATATCTGGTCAGAATCCAATGGATATTACGAGAAGTACCTGAATGAGGTTGGAAACTATTCCATCACAGTGGAGAAATCAGGATACGACTCACAAACGAAATTCGAGGCTATTCAGGAGGGGGAATACAAGAAGGTAAACTTCTATCTGGTGCGCGAATCGAGCAGTAACAATACCATCCTGAAGGGATACACCAAGGAAAAATCTAACGGCACCCACATTCCCAATGTTGACATCCTGCTCAAGAAAGGGGATCACGAATGGTCATTGAGTTCCGACAGAGAAGGATATTTTGAGATAGAACTGGACGAGGGAGGTAACTATACAATCCTCGTGAATCACGATGACTATAAGGAATACGAACACCACATTCACGTGTACACCAACGACGAGAACGTGCATCACATTAAACTGGAGCGGAACGAAACCGGGGATAACGAAACCTGGATCTATGGATACATAACGGAAGACAGCCGGGGCAACCAAATCAAGAATGCAACGATCACCATCACGAGCAACGAATGCAACTGCACTTACCAGACCTATTCCGACGTGAACGGCCATTATGAACAGCAAGTCGAAGTAGGCGGCAATTATTCAGTGGAAGTGAAGAAGGACGGATACGTTACCCAGGAGAAATTCATCACAATAATCGAAGAGGAAGAGAACAGGCTCGACTTCGTTCTCAAAAGGGAGGAACAGGAGGAGACCTGGATCCGCGGATTCGTATTCGACAATATCACTGGAGATCCTATTGCAGACGCCGATGTCACTCTAACTGTCATAGAATGCGGTTGCCCTTACCATACCATCACGAATTCTAGCGGTTTCTATGCCATCTCAGTGACCAAGTATGGGGATAGTTACATAGTGGCGAAAATGGATGGATATTACGATACACAGATTTTCTTCACTGTCGTAGAAGGGACCGAAACTACCCTGGATATCCCCATGGAAAAGGTTGAGAACAAGACCATCCTCAAAGGGTACGTCAATGAACAGTCCCGGGGAGGAGCAATTCCCGATGTGGAGATCACCATCACCAGAGGGGACTTCACCGAGACCACCTATTCCGATACCGGAGGCTACTACGAGTTCACACTTGAAGAGGGAGGAGAATACCATCTCGAAGCCCGGAAGTCGGGTTATGAGACCTATCAGGTAAATGTTACTGTGGAGAAGGGAACCGAGACCACCTTTAATTTCCATCTCGAACGATCCTCCCCCGAAGCCCCCAGGGTCAAGGGGTATGTTGTGAACAAGGATACCCTCGCCCCCCTCCCCCAGGCCACCGTCACCATCACAGGAAAGGAATGCAACTGCTCCTACTCCGGAACCACACTTGAGAACGGATATTACCTCATCGAGCTCGGACCTGCAGGAAACTACACGATCACCGCAACAAAAGTCGGATACTCCATGGGATCAAAGGAATTCTACGTGTCAGAAGGGGTTGACGCAGTGATCAACTTCCATCTGGAAGAACAGGCCACCATCATCAGCGGCCATGTATGGGAGGGACAGACACGGGGGAATACGATCTCCGATGCCACCGTCAGGATCATTTCGAACAACGAATCTCACATAATTCACACCAATGAACAGGGATACTATGAGCAGAAGCTCAATGGTGCCGGTAATTTCACAATAACGGCTTCAAAGGACGGATATTTCTCCTCCACCCAAACAGTGAGCATCATCACCGGGGAGAATAAGGTCGTCGACTTCCATCTCTACCCGGACGAAACCCAGTCCGTGAATGATACCCTGTTCCTCAGGGAGAACAACAAGCTGAGCCCATTCCTACCCACCAAGAATGTTGCACACAAGCTGGACGTTGAAGCGGATTATGACGAACATCCATTAATGCGGACAAACCGGCAATACGTGGATGTGGGAACCTGGATATATGACCCCATGATCCAGCAGACCGTACTTTCGGGGACCGTGACCTTCAATGCGTGGTTCATGGTAGAGCCGGATTCTGCTTATAACGCTGACCCTGATTGGATGTTCATACTCTACCAGAATGGTGTCGAGATCACCAGCGCTGAGATTCTCAACACTGAAGAAAGTGATACCGAACCAGTGGACGTGGAGGCAACAACCACTCTCAACGATCCTGTGGTCCTTGAAGCCGGGGACGAACTCTCCGTCAATATCCAGTATCGCGGCTGGGAGGACATCGACTTCTACTATGGGAACGTCACCTATGACGCTGGAGTAACGGTGAATGCAAATCCCGGATTCGCTGACAAGCCTGCAATGGATCAGTACGGGGTGAGCATCGAGGCTAACAAGCGGACCGTCGATCTCCAGAATACCAATCAGACCGAGATCACCATCGTCATCACCAACACCGGACTGGAAGAGGACAGCTATTCCCTCACTGCCACCGGCAGCTATCAGGGGTACAAGGTCACCTTCGATTCCCCGGACACCATCATCCTCTCACCGGGTTCGACCCACACCTTTACCATAACCCTCTCCGAAGAGATTTCCGAATCCCCGGATGAGGACACCATCGTGGTGAATATCGTGGTACGATCCGACACCTATTCGGAGGTCTATGACTCTGTACGGATCGAGGGGACGGTGAAGGATTCCGGCTTTGAGATCCCCGACCTGACAATACCACTCATCGCAGTCTCCCTAGGAGCAGGAGCTCTGGTGGCTTCCTTTCGTCGTCGTTACTGAAGTTGGCAGGTTCGCCTTCTTCTCCCTGTTCTACCCACTCTACACCCGCCTCAGGAAGGATAAACTTCTTGAGAACTTCACCCGTGGCCGGATCTACGGTCATATCGAGACCAATCCCGGGATCCATTATTCTGAGTTGCTCAGGGATCTGAACCTCGGGAACGGAAATCTTGCCTATCATCTCAAAACCCTGGAGCGTGAGAAAATGATTCGATCGGTGAGGGAGGGTTAGATGAGAATTTTCTACACCAAGAACGGGATGAAAAAGACACGGAGGATGGATCCCCTGGTGCGGAAAGCGGAGCACCGGGTCAGCGGTACCAAGAAAGCGGTCATGAGCCTCATCATCTCAACACCTGGTCTCTCGGAATCGGAGATCGCCCAATGGCTCAATCTTTCCAAGCAGAGCGTACACTATCACATTCGGGATCTCGAATCCAGGGGTGACATCAAGGTGCTCAGGGAAGGGGGGCATGCAAAGTGCTATCCGGGACTGGTAGGTGACGGGAGCAGTGGAAGCAACGGGAGTAATGGAAATGCCCTGAACAGTGAGAATGGTGGGGGCGGGGTGAGGGGGAAAGTACCCAGCGACGACGAGTTCAAGCCGACGTGAGGTTTTTTCTCTCTCGCGGAGTTCGCGGAAATTTTTTTTTATATAGTATAGGTTGTAGAAGCACTGCAAGATTACAATAGGTGGACACTGGGGTGATA
>CAZTGJ010000042.1:0-15424 GCA_964613025.1 uncultured Thermoplasmata archaeon
ATCACCCCCAGTGTTCCACCTTTTATAATCTTGCAGTACTTCTACAACCTAAAATAATTTACCTATATTTAAATACAAATTTTTCAGTCCCATTCGGTGATCACGTTACCGGATCTTGATTAATCAATTCGATTGTTGTTAAAGATGGATGGATTTATTGATGAAGAAAATAGGTGAAAGAAGAAAATTTTCTTCTCCTATCCTTTGCATCCCTGAAATAATTTCTGAGGATGATAGCGGAGTTGAATGGATATAATATTGGTTGGCAATACCCTCACTGCTAGACCGCAAGGGTATAGGGTAGAACTTGGTCAAAATAACAAATTGCCGATTTTTATATAAATGGAAATAGTTTTATATGTTCTAAGCTTCCCAAGTCCTCACATGTGTTCATCCGGTCCGCTATTAGTCGATTTTTCAAGCCATAACTCTAGGTATGTTTATATAAGCTGGCGGGTCTGATATTATGGGTTCTATGGATGATATCACTTCAGTGAAAGAAAAAGATGGCATTCCACCTGAGCAGGCATCCATACTCGTGATCATAATCGGATTTATTATCATGTTGGTGGGGACATATATCGAAAAGGAAATTCCTAACTTCATATTCAACATCGGGATGATTGTGGCGTTCATGGGTACAAGTCTTTTCGCCTTATTCATGTATGCAAGGATTTATTCCGTCGGACACTTTCCCATTCCTATCCCTGATTTTGTACGGGATCTTCTCAATTCAAATGTGCCGCGTTATAATGAACCTATTCGAAGGGATGCGTTCCCTTCCAGACCAAGTTATCCGGTAAACAGAACGGTATCCACGATTTCCCTTTCACCCAAATCGTCGCAACCGCATGCTGTCCACCAACCATCGACTGCCGCCCTGGGACAGGCAACCGATACCCATCACTACCCCGCTGCTCCCCCCACGTCACCTGCCCCCGCACCGGTTGCAGATTACTCTTCAACCACTTCGGTATCATCTACTGTTCCTATCCCAACTCAAATGATCAAAGAACCTATTGTGACCCCGGCTCCGCCGCAGCCTGCTCAACCTCCCGTTGAGAAATTCGTCGATGTCCTTGAGGAAACGGATAAAGAGTTTGAGAGCTACATCGATAAGCTCATCGAGGAATGATCCACCAAACCAACCTGATCCATCAGGAACAGCATCATCTCGGATTCATTATATATTCCGGGATCACGTCGATTTATCCCGAACTTATTTACATTCCCCCAATGATTTTCCTAAACAATTTTAAATAGTAATCTCAATTTTTAATTTTTTCTCTGACATGTTTCAGGAGTTGAAATTATGGATGAATCAGCTGATGTATCAATAAAGGAAGCAAACAGAATCTTAAAGGAATCAGGGCTCGAATGGGTTCAGACACTTTTTACCGACCTTCTGGGAAATATCAGAGCGGTGAGTATTCCTGCCAGTACGTATCTTGTGGGTAAAATCTGGAATGGAGGCACTCATTTCGACGGATCATCCACAACATTCAGAAAATCTGAAAAGTCAGACATGACGGCAATACCCGATCCCGATACTTTCAGAATAATCGATCTGAGAGACCAGAGGACTGCCTTTGTCTTCTGCGACCTCCTCCTGCCAGACACAACTGAATTCTTTTCAGGAGGACCCAGGACCGTTGCCATGAAGGCTAATTCCGATGCCGAAGCAATGGGATTCCGATCAATATTTCAGCCTGAGATCGAATTCTATGTTTTCAACAGCATTCAGGAAGCCATCATGGAGAACGACGTATGGAGCAGAGACGCCCGGATAGGTGTTGGCTCATCGTTCGTGGTTCCCAATATCATTCAGGATTTTACAAAATCCAAATATCTTGCCAAACCGAAGCAGCATTATTTCTCCCCGCCCCCCTTCGATCGTTTCGCGCAATTCAGGGAGGAGCTGGCAACTATGCTCAAATCTATCGGTGTGCCGGTAAAATATCATCACCATGAACTGGGAACCCATCAGATGGAGATCGAGATCGGAAATATCGAGGGTCCCGTAAAGGCCGGGGATGCCGTTATCATTCACAAATACATCTCACGTTTGCTTGGGGCGGAATATGATTTTCTTCCCTCCTACATGCCAAAGCCTATCTTTGCCGATGCCGGGAACGGTCTCCACGCCCATATTCAGCTTGCAACTAAAGAACAGGAGAATGCTTTCTACGATAAGGATGATCAGTATGGCCTCAGCTCCACTGCCCGATACTTTATCGGAGGCCTTTTGGAGCATGCCAGCGGGATGACTGCGATTACTGACCCCACCATCAACTCCTACAAACGATTGGTCCCGGAATTCGAAGCCCCGGTCTTTACTACCTGGTCCCCTATGAACCGGACTGCTCTCGTCAGGGTTCCTGCACGGGCCGATCATGCTAAAGTTGATGTCGAATACCGGAGTCCTGACCCAGCCTGCAATCCGTATCTTACCTTTGCCGTTCTCCTTCAGGCCGGACTTGAAGGTATTCGAAAGAGGATCGACCCCGGGGATCCTGTCACTGCCGATCCTTCGAAGATGACGAAAATGGAAAGGAAGGAAGCCGGCATTCAGCAGCTTCCGGCAACCCTGACAAAAGCATTAGAGGCTCTGGAATCCGATGATATTGTGAAAAAGGCTCTGGGAAAAGAAGCATGCGAGTTGTTCCTTGATCTCAAATGGAAGGAGGTAAAGGAGAACCAGATCTTTGTATCGGCGTGGGAGATCTACAAGTATTTCGAGGTGTAAGAAGAAAGGGAGAGCTGGCAGAACGTATTGTCTCCATGTATCGAAATCGCTATCACTTCCTGCCAACTGGTATCCGGTGCACAGCAAGAAGTCCGATGAGGATAACGAAAACGATGAGTATAGGGGTGTAACTTCGTGTGATGGTCTCCGAGGTGGATCCGTCATTCTCCCACCGCAGTGGGTCGTTCGGGAAATCATCATCCTCATCCGGAACACCATCCCCATCGGTGTCCTCCAGCATTTCCCACTCAATATGGACGACTTCCATCCGCAGGCAGGTCCCATTGATCTGTACGGATTTCTCGAAGGTGGCGTTACTGAAGGAGTGTACGGTGAATGGCGACGATAATACGGTGAGCCTCATGACGGAGGGGTAGGTAATATTGATTGAGGATTCCCCGATCGGCACAGTGACGATGACGAAATCGAACAGTGGGGTGCGGAGGGTGCCGTTGATGAGGACGTTGAGGGTGACATTGCTGTGAACACTTGACGTTCGCAGATCGGGGATGAATATATAGAATCCATCCTGTCCCCAACGAGTCGACCCATATGATTCCAGTTTCATGGACTCTGACCACGAGATGTTATGACCCTTTCCATCGCCATCGGAGATCCAGTTTGTGGACGAATATGACAGGACGGCCTCGCATTTGGTGCCGTTCTCCGGGAACCAGAGGTAGACCGGGGACAGCCAGTAGATGATTTCCCAATTCAGGTGAAAGGTGCAGTTCATTCCATAGTCCAGCACACCATCGGTCTCCGTGACCTTCACCTCGATGAACTCGTTATCGATCAGGTCCGGGATGCCCGAAAGATGCGGGTCGATGATGGTACATTTCAGCCATTCGAAGACCGTGACCACATTCTCTCCTTCCGTCCAGTTGATTCCGAAGGAAGCCATATTGGTTTCTGATTCAAAGTAATAACCATTCCACGAGTCCCATCCACCAACCTCCAATTCCGAGTAGTTGAGTAAGATAAAAGATCCGGTCCGATTCCAGGTTCCATTGAACACAGTCACATTCATGTTCGCAGTGACGACGATACTGAAATCCTTTATGACAAGAGAATGGATCGTCCACAGACGTGCCGAACCATCCATGGAGCGCATGGCCCGGTGTAGTGTGATTCCACCCGCATTTTCGAAGTGAAGGGAATAGTTATAGAGGAAGTGTTGTTCAGGTATTTCCGTATACATCTGGTGCACCATGGAGACCGACCGATTGTCCTGAATCGTGATATTCGTTCCCTCCGGCTCTTTGATTTCTGCTCCGATCACCATGTCCTCCCCCGCATTCACATTCAGTGAGAAACTGCTGTCAAGATTAGCCGCGGTCACCAGATCGAATTCATGTCCGATCTCAGCGTCGGTCCCGTTCTCGGTGATGGTCAGATCGACGGTCATAGTGTAGTCTTCGATAAAGACACCCGGCACAATGGCGACATCTCCCTGTGCCCCCGGAACCCAAGTCATCGCAAGGATGAGGAGAGATCCCAGGACCGACATACAGATGCACAGCATTTTCAAACGGATTGTCCATTCACAACTACTCATAAGCAATAGAGGAATTGGTTTATTTATAAGAATTGTGGAAATGAATCCTGACAGGAAGGCCGATTACATCATAATATCGGCAACTGATTCTCCAGCTCCCACTGGCTGACCTGGGTCCGGTATTCATCGTACTCCTTCCCCTTCACTTTCAGGAAGTGGTTCATGAGCTGAGGTCCTAATGCCTCCCGCATGAACTCGCTCTTCTCGAGATGATAGATTGCTTCCCCGAGGTTGCTGGGAAGGGATTTGATGCCGAGATCGTTCCTCTCTTTATATGAGAGTTTGAAAATGTTTCCTTCATATGGATCAGGGCAGAATGGAGAGGTGGTATTCATTGGATAATCAGTCCCGCAGTCAAGCGGTTTGGGAGGTTCGAGCTTATCTTCGATCCCTTTCAGGCCGGATGCCAGCATGATCGCGAATTGCATGTACGGGTTCCCTGCCGGGTCGGGATTCCTCTGCTCGATCCGTGTACTCTTTCCCCTTCCTGCCGGGATGCGGATCAATGCCGTTCTGTTCACATTTGCCCAGGTTATGTACACCGGCGCTTCATACCCGACGACTAACCGTTTGTAGGAATTAACCCATGAGGCCATTATCGCACAGTTATCCCGGGCATGGGTGAGAAGTCCGCTGAGATAGGACTGTGCGATATCGCTTAACTCCCATTTCCCATCAGGATCGTGGAACACATTCCTGCCATCGGTTGTGAAAAGCGACTGATTGATGTGCATTCCGCTCCCGCATACCCCGTAGATCGGTTTTGGAAGGAACGTGGCATAGAGATTGTGCCGTGCTGCAACCGATTTGATAACATATTTTGTCATCAGGACCTGGTCAGCAGATGTCAGGGCATTGCAGTATTTCGGATCCACCTCATACTGACTGGGAGCCACCTCATGATGGTACGTCTCAACATCGAATCCCATGAGATTGAGGTAATGGACCAGCTCGGTGATCACAAGCTCGTTCTTCGCTGACAGGAGCTCGAAGTACCCTCCGTAATCTCCGATCTTTGCTGTTGGGCGTCCATTCTCATGCTGGAAGAGGAAGAATTCCAGTTCGGGCCCTGTATTGAAGATGTAGCCCTTATCCTTGGCTTTATTCATGAACTTCTTGAGAATGAACCGTGGGTCCCCTTCGAAAGGCGATCCGTCGGTCTGGCAGACGTCACAGATGATTCCTGCAGTAGGTTGACCGACAGTCTGACCCTTGAGGGCACTGTCCTTATGGGTCCATGGAAGGATCTGGAATGTGGCCGGATCGGGTTTCAGAGTCATATCCGATTCTTCTATCGTTGCATACCCCACAACCGAGGATCCGTCAAAATGAATGCCGGAGTTCATGGCTGATGGTAATTTTGAGGATGGTATCATCACAGCTTTGAGTGTCCCGAGAATATCCATGAACTGCAATTGGATGAATCGGATGCCCTTTTGTTCTACCTCTTCAATAATGTCCATAGAGAAGCCTCACTTGGATTTTTCAGGCACAGGTCTGGAAATATTTAATACTTCCTCCGGGAAGAGTGATGTGGGAGAAGATCGAAATTGAATAAGGCCTCGAATAAAATGAGAAAAGAAAATACGAATTATTGAATCATCCGAGAAGGGGGGGAGTGGGGAGGGTGAGGATGATGCGGCAGAGGCATGGAATTTTCGAAATGGTGAATTAGTAGGTATTTCTTTCTGCCATTATTCTCGAAAGGTTTAAGACAAAATTGCGAATAGTAATCCTTATGTCGATCAAAGCTCCTACCGGAACCGAGCTAAGCTGTGCAAATTGGCAGATCGAAGCCGCCATGCGTATGCTCATGAACAATCTCGATCCGAGGAATGCCGAGGATCCCGACAACCTCATCGTATACGGGGGAACGGGAAAAGCAGCACGGAACTGGAAATGCTACCATGGGATCATCAGAGCACTGAAGGAGCTCGAGCCTGACGAAACTCTTCTGGTCCAGAGCGGGAAGGCTGTTGGTGTGGCAAAGACCCATACAGATGCGCCCAGGGTACTTATCGCAAACTCGAACCTCGTGGGCAATTGGGCCAACTGGGACTACTTCAACAAGCTTGAGAAGAAAGGGCTCATGATGTACGGTCAGATGACAGCAGGCTCCTGGATTTACATTGGGACACAGGGTATTCTTCAGGGAACTTTTGAGACCTTTGCAGAAGCGGCACGACAGCATTTCGGTGGAACCCTGGAAGGAAGATTCATACTTACCGGGGGGCTGGGGGGAATGGGAGGCGCACAACCCCTTGCTGCTACATTCAATGGTGCGGCAACCCTAATCGTTGAAGTGGATGAAAAACGGATCGACCGCAGGGTGAGGACCCGATATCTGGACATGGTATCCCGGAATCTCGATGAAGCTCTTGCGATCGTATTGGCTGCAAAGGAGGATAAGCGCCCTCTGAGTGTTGGTCTTCTGGGGAATACCGCAGACGTGCTCCCGGAGATCCTGAAGCGGGGGATCATTCCCGACATAGTCACCGACCAGACATCCGCACATGATGAGCTCAATGGATATGTTCCCCATGGGATCACCTATGCCGAGGCAAAGGAACTTCGAATGAAGAATCCCGAAAAGTACAAAGAGCTTGCATATGCATCCATGGTTGAGCACTGTAAAAGCATGGTTGAATTCAAGAACCGTGGATCCATCGTGTTCGATTACGGGAATAACCTCAGAGGTCAGGCCAAGAAAGCAGGTTATAAGAGAGCGTTTGATTTTCCCGGTTTTGTTCCTGCTTTCATCCGCCCTCAGTTCTGTGAGGGTCGTGGCCCTTTCAGATGGGTAGCTCTTTCCGGAGAGACCAGTGACATCCGGGCAACAGATGATACGCTCATGGAACTCTTTCCTGAAGATGAATCCCTGCATCGGTGGCTGAAGATGGCCCAGGAGCGTGTTTCGTTCCAGGGTCTTCCTGCACGGATCTGCTGGCTTGGATACCGTGAACGCGATCTTGCAGGTGTTGCATTCAATGATCTTGTCCGCGATGGAGTTGTAAATGCTCCCATCGTCATCGGAAGGGATCACCTTGACTGCGGAAGTGTTGCCTCGCCCAATCGGGAGACCGAAGCAATGCGTGACGGAAGTGATGCTATCGCTGATTGGCCCATCCTCAATGCCATGCTCAATGTTGCCTCCGGAGCTACATGGGTCTCTTTTCATCATGGTGGTGGAGTTGGGATCGGTTATTCTCTTCATGCTGGCCAGGTAACGGTTGCAGATGGCACTCCCGAGGCTGAGGAACGAATCAGGCGGGTGCTTACTAATGATCCGCTAATGGGTATTTTCCGCCATGTTGATGCAGGGTACGAAAAGGCTGTAAAGGTTGGAAAGGAGCGGATCGCAAAGATTCCCATGATGGGCATTGGCTATCCACACCGGGTCAGAACACGATGATGGGTGAAGATAGTATTCCTTCCAGACTTTTTCCCTTCATCAATACATTTCCTTCTCTCTACTCCCCATTCTTCCTCTTTTTTTCTTCCTCCTTCTCCCCACCTCCCGTTCTCATCACTTCCGATTTTCTTTACTTCCCATTCTTCCTCTTTCTTCTCTATCTCCCTCTACCTCTTTTTTCACACTACACCCTCCTTTCCATCCCCGACTACTTCATCGCATTGCATGGGTGCATACCTTTGATTCATGCCACAGAATCCACAATTATTTTATAGAAGTTGGCAGAGTTGTTGATAACCTACATGGATGCGGAAACGAGTTGTTCATTGTCCATATAATTGAATATCATAACCCGGAAACCGGAAACACCTCACACAACCGAATCAAATACGTAAGCAGGGTAAGACATGGATAAACATCACGTGACAGCGGAAAATATGGGTGTCCAGCAGAAGGTTGTTCACTGGATGCTGATCACAGCGGTTATAGCTCTCATTCTCTACGTGGGATTCGTGTTCTTTGCCAATGCCAATGATGTGATGGATGCCCTGTCCCAATTAAAATGGTGGTGGCTCCTTGCGGTACTTTTTATCAGCCTTCTGTCGTATGGTGTACGCGCACTTCGATGGAACTATTACCTCATTCGGCTTGGGATAACTATGAACCACCGGGTTATGCTCATGCTCTATTTTGCAGGACTGTCCATGCTCATCACCCCGGCTATGGTATCCGGAGTTGTGAAGGTAGGTCTCGTAAAGGTCAGGGTCGGAGCCGAACTGACACGCACCCTCCCCATAGTGGTGGTTGAGCGGCTTACCGATCTCATAGCAATGCTGACTCTTGCAATGTTTGGCATCCTCTTTTTCAAGCTTGGATATGCTTCCATAGTGGGAACGATTGCCTTCCTCATCCTCGCCATTGCAGTCATCCAGATCCCATTGTTGCGAAATACGGTGCTTAATTTTTTAGGACTCATACCCGGGTTGAAACACCACATCGAGGCAGTGAAGAAACTTCTCGATTCTGCCCAGACCCTTCTGGATGGTGAGGCATTGATTATGGGGAGTTTCTTCGGGGTAATCTCCTGGGGATTGGCCGGTCTTGCAATGTACCTGCTTATCCTGGGATTCAATCTCGACCTCAGCCTTGCCGAAACGCTCTTTATCATGGCATTCCCAGCCATTCTGGGGGTCATGTCCCAGCTTCCTGGAGGGATCGGACTGGAGGAGGGAACAATGATGAGTCTGCTTTACCAGAAGAATGTGGAGCTCCCGGAAGCCACCGCCCTGGTCCTTCTCTTCCGATTGGTCACCCTGTGGTTCGGACTCGGAGTCGGTCTGGTGTCCCTTGCAGGATTTACCCATACGATCCGTCCCATTCTCAAGGATTCCAGCACAAACACAGATCGAGAATCTGAAAACAACTCAAATACTCTCTCAGATCCTACACGTAAGGAACCAGATGCGCTATCGCATGAGGGTGGTGATTGATCTGCTTTCCCGGATAAAGGACCTGAGTGACGAACGTCTTTCATCCATTGGGAAAGCCATGAGAAGGATAGGTTTCACCCCCAACCGTCTCAGCATCCTTGGCCTGGTGTTCATTATTATTGCTTCCTGGTTCATATTCAGGGAAAAAATCCTCATCGGGCTTGTATTCATAGCGTTGGGGGGAATTGCAGATGTACTGGATGGTATGGTTGCCAGGACCACCAATCAGAAGACTCTGAGAGGAGGATTCCTGGATTCTATGATCGACCGGTATTCTGATACTCTTATCATTGGAGCCATGCTGCTGGGAGGGTGGCTTGATACTCTCTCTGTTGGATCGGTGGAATGGGACCCCATTTCATCCATATCGGGTGATGCCTGGGCGCTTGGAGCTTTGAGTGGTGCCCTTCTCACCTCCTATGCAAGAGCCGCTGCAGAGAGGCTGGGGGTGAAGCAGGAAGGTGTGGGATGGGTAGAGCGGCCCGAGCGGATGTGCATCCTCATTCTGGGCCTTCTCATAAACCAGGTCACCCTGGCCCTGGTAGTGCTTACGATCCTCGGCCATTTCACCGTACTCCAAAGGTCCTATCATTTCTGGAAGCATGCAGAGACGATTCCTGAGAACTGATCTGTGATCACGTGTGAAGGAAACAATCATATCTGAAGAGAAGAAAAAAAGATAAGAAGAAACAGGGAATCTGGGGTCTCCAGCTAATCCTTTTATTCCGGGGATACTCAACATGGCAAGCCAGATTAGGGAATCAGTATTAGATGATCCAGAGGACAGGAAGAGCAGTATCAGGGTTGATCTTCACTGCCATTCCATCTTTTCCAATGATAGTATTCTCACTCTTGGAAATATCGTTGATCGTGCTAAGAGCCTGGGTTTGTGGGGTGTTGCCATAACAGATCATAACAGACTTCCTGATCAAGATCTACTTCGAAAATTTTCCGGAAAGGTCCAACTGATCCCGGGATGTGAGATATCCACTTCACAGGGCCACCTCCTTGCCTTTGGCATTAAAACAGTACCCGAAAGTTCCAGGGATCTTTCCGAGACCCTTGACAACATACGGGGTCAAGGTGGAATTCCCATTCTCTCCCATCCCTTCAGAGTTGGAAATGGGGTGGGTAGTGAGGAGATCGAAGCATTTTCTGATATATTGTTCGAAGGGATGAACGGTCGGTCCTGGATGAAGTACAATCGGAAAGCCTCTGCACTTGGGCATAAATTGGATCGAAGGATGACTGGTGGTTCCGATGCCCATGATCCCTCGGAGGTGGGGAAGGCCTGGACAGAATTTCCCTCTGATGTGACCACTATTCAAGAACTTCTTGAGGCATTGCGACTGGGTGAGGTAAGACCCGGAGGGACAGGTCTATCATTTTCACAACTGTTTCATAGCAAAGTTAAAGGTACCATGAGATGGATCAAACATTACCTCGGCAGAAAGGAAAACCATCAAAACCTGGAATCCACACGGAATAATGAGGAGGGAGCGAACAGGCCGGGGATCGATACGACTGCCCTACGTGAAGTTCATGGAGGTAGGGGGGGGGATGGTGATGATAAAGATGACGATTATGATTATGAGGAGGACCTGGAGGTGGACGCTGGGGAGGAGGAGAAGGATGGTGAGGAAGAGAAGGATGAGGATGTGGAGGAGGAGAAAGGGGAGAAGAAGGGGGAAACGGTTACCGACAACAATGACCAACAGGACTCTGCTGAGGTGAAAGGTCCATGAAATTCCTTTGGAAGACTGGAGAGGTTGAGTTCGATCCTAATCGCTCGCTCATTGATCGCCTCATTTCATGGGTGTGGTGGAGACTTCAACGGGAAATCGTTTCTAAAAAGAGGGGGAATCCACCCTATAAGGTCACCATCTTCACAAAGAGAAACATTGCTGTCTGGTCCCTTTTGATCTGCTGGGGCCTGTACTACTTAACCTTCCAATTCCATTCGAGTCAAGAGCCATACTTTGGTGACGGTCCCTTCTTCACCGCTGCCCCCACCCTCTTCCTCCAGGAGCACCGCCACATCGTACTGGACTACTTCCTTGCCTACTCATGGGTCGTAATCTTTTTAACTGTTGCATCCTTCTACTATCTCTTGGCTGTCACAGCAGAGCGGGACTTCTGGAGATATGGCCTTGCCTTCTGGGCGACCTGGATTACTCAGTATACGCTCCAGTTGATCGTCAATCTTGCTTCCCCCATGCGGGACCCGAGTCGCGATATCGCCTTTATTCGTTACGAAGTTTTTCCCTGGTCAGAGAATATAGTGGGTCTCAAATATGGTGCATTTCCCTCGGGTCATATCGGTGTGACCTTGCTTGTGTTTATGATCGCCCGTGACCGTGGGGCTTCGTGGGTCCAGAAGATGGCCTTGGGGTGTCTCGGGATCATGTTCTGGGCAATTTTGTATTTGGGGGAGCACTACCTTATCGATGCACTTGCTTCTGCCATACTGTATCCATTAATCTATCTCTTAGTTACGAGGAAGATATTGCCGGTAGCGACGATGAAGGATCATTGATAACGAAGGTAACTGGTTGTCGCTCTGAAACTCGATAATATCCGAATCAGATATGAAGGGATTTTCGCCGTTTATGGTAAGAATGTGGATAACTCGGAGCCTGCATATTAGTGCTGAGCAGTTCTGGAGTGGTCGTTCGATGCTTGGAAGGATTCCCCTCAAATAGATTTCCCACCTCGCTTCTTCATCAGGTACCAGAGGGAGACGGGAATACCAATTCCGAGGATGCTGCTGATAATTATTGTTGCGAAGAATGTTGTCTTTGTCTCCTTCTCCGAGATGCCGATCCCATATTCGTAATAGGTGAATCCATCATCGTGTGTAATGAGGATCACTTGACCCCACACACTCAGACTCTCCGCCGCACCGACATCGATGAACTGGTAAGATGTGTTTTCGTTCGAGAAAAAAGCCCTAGGATACATAAATAACACCAGACCTTCGTACTCATCCTCATTTTTCTCATACTTTCCAAATATCGGAATAGATCCCAATTCGGAATCCCTCTTCATCGTTAATTTCCCGTTCCTGTCCACCTCATAATTGATCACGTGAGCCGATGGATTCGAACTGGTTTCATTCATCCTGAAGATCGTGAATCGTGTCCTCTCATTCTCATCTGTGAAGGCCGAATTGTACAGGGTCCTGAATAAGGGATCCGCCCTTTCACCAATCCTCGTTCTGTTCGGTTCGTATGCTCCGGACGATGCATTCAATTCCATGCGAATGATGTGCTCCTCGTCGACTCGGATGCTTCCGTCCCATTCTCTATACAGACTGAGGAGCATGTTTCCATACCCATAATAGAACCAATCACTTGAGAAGTTACCATACAATGGTATGAACTCATCCCTTACGGAACTGCCGTTCGAGACCAGGAGTGGAGGGATCAGCATTGATCCGTTCGACCCGAACTTTGTATAGTACTGTTTGATCCAGCTTCCTCTGTACTCATCTCCGGAGCCTTCTCCATCGATCTTGCTCATGAAGGACATCATCATGGAGATAGTGCCCTGGCCCGGGAAATACCCTATCGATGGATGCTGCCAATCCCAGGTATCAAGATCGGTCAGATCGAGTGTCACATTATGTGGTGCGGATCCTGTGAGTATCCCGTTGGAAAATGAGAGGAAAGATAGATTGAGCGTATCATATCTTATATGGTCAGACGAAATGAAGTGAGTCCCGTTCCATCGTTGTGTGGTGTTCTTGATGAGTTCCTCGAACATGATCGTTGCGTTGGACCCTTCAGGTATGAGTTTATTCCATGGCCGAGAATGCCAGTTCCCGGATGAGTAGAACCGGGTGGAGTTGATTCGTTTCCCTTCGAATGTCAGAAGCACGTAATGCCATTCGATCTTCGGGTTATCGGTGGCATTCTGTTCATGTTGTTTCACTTTTAACCAACAATGGATGTACGATCCTGACGACTTGATGTTTTCGAACCATGGTGTTTGATAATCGGCAGGATCGAATCCAAGTGGGATGTTCACCCTACCTACGATCTCGGTGAGGTCCCGGTCCCATTTGTGGAGAAGGAGTTCGTACGTTGTCCCATTTTCAACTATATCTCGAGTGTACATTGAGCCATCGTAGAAGAGTCCGCGAGTGAAGTTTCGATACCTTTGCGCATCTTCGGTCTTCGGAGGGAAATCATCCCGTTTCCATCCCTCTTCGATATCGATCTGCTCACGATAGAATCCTGTGGCGATCCCAGAGGTTAGGATGAGGGCCACGATCATTACGGCGAACACTTCCCGCTCGATGTGGATCATCCTCACTCCTTCCATTTTTTGGAGAACTAGAAGAGCTCCGGAGAGAAGCATGATGAACATCGAGATACCAAGCACCAATAAGATGAGGGGGAATTCCACTTTGACAGGAAATCGAATGTATCCCACATTTGGCGTGAAATAACAAGAAGTGAGAGAACATTAATGACGAGCAGGATGGGAAGAATTATGATGGAGATGTTCTGGTAGGGGGCGATTCCATCTTTCGTATCCTGAGTCATCATTGAATGGCCCAGCGAGCTGATGTAGAACGAAAGAATTCCAGAACATACTAAGAGGGTACTGAAATAGAGTGTTTCTGAGGTGTAATCCACTGTCAGAAAATCATCCTTATCTATATGCGATGCTCCAAGGGATTGGAGATATCCACCCAGCACTAGAAACAAAAATATTGTTCCTAGAAGCGTATTCGCATACAAGGAGAATCGTGAATATTTGATGAGCTTCTCGGCATTCGATACATAGATGAGATTGAAGAAGATGCAAACATATGCAATGAATGTCCCAATGATGCCAATGACCGTCAATTCCCATTGGTCATCGAAATCTTCGATGGGATAGAGGAACTGGGGTAGTGTATAATAGAGGAAATATAGTGAAATCAGGAGACTGTACCCTTGAAAAAGTCCTCGCCCTTTATGGGATAATCTAAGGATAGGTGAGTATGCCTTAGCGACTGACTTCGGATCACCATACTCTTCCAGAATTTCCTGTATCTTTGCCTGTCCGGTCGCATCATCTGTTTTTTCAGTGTGCTCCTCCTGCCCCCCCTCCCCCTTCTCCCATTCCTCCATTTTTTCTCGTATGTGTTCTTCGATCTCTATGATAATTGAATTCTTTGCTTCCCGGGTGAATCCCTTCAGATTCTTCTCTACCTTCTTGAGGTACTCCTGAATCTGCTTTTGCACATCTAAGTTTCCATTTTCCTTGTTCTTATCCACACCTACTCCCTCGGGCTTCACTCCTTCCCACCTCCATTCGTTTCTGTGATCAGTTCTTTTATAACACCAGAAAAAGTCTCCCAATCCATAATCGCTTGCGCCACCGCACTCTTCCCATCATCTGTGATATGATAATACTTCCGCGGCCGTTCCCCCTTGGTATCCCACACGCTCTTGAGCAGTCCCCGTGCCTCCAGATTTCTGAGGATCGGATAGATCGTCCCCTCCTTGAAATCCAGGTTCCCGTCTGTCTTTTCCTTGATCTCTTTGATGATCTGGTAGCCGTACATGGACTTCTCTGCATTGTTGATCATGTAGAGTAAAATAAGGGAAATCATGCCTGACTTGAGTTCCTTGTCGAACTTTGTCAGGAATTTGTCAACGGCTTTGGTTCGTCTCACCGGGTTCCACAACCATACATAGAAGTTCTATGCATTGTATGGTGCTTTGTATATTAAATGATTTCGGCGTTCAGAATAATACAATATTGGTGACGATAATAAATGAGTGAAAAAACATGCAGCGACATTATTCTCCGGGGGGTGGGGGAAGGGGGGCGGGGGATCGATGCTGTATGAAATTGAATTCGAGCCTATCGATTAGTTTCTTGTTATTACAACCATCCAGATATGGGGCCCTTCCTGTTCGTATTCCCATGCGAACATCCCCTTCTGTTCGATCTCAAGCTTGTACTTTAGGGGTTTTGGATCATGATCGTTGATTATTTTCAGTGTCTCGCCTGATTTCAACGAATCGATTGTACCGAATAATTTCTGATGCTTTTCAAACTGCGGCAGTGCAGTCATATCAATTGTATGGGTATATTCTTTCATAAGATCGCCTCATACTTAATGGAAAGGCGGTGAAAGGGACCTTAAATACCTTCTCCCAAAATTAGCTTGTAGGGATTTGCAATAACACAATCCCTTCATTTCTCTCCCCAGAAAA
>CAZTGJ010000043.1:0-15231 GCA_964613025.1 uncultured Thermoplasmata archaeon
TTGAATTAGACCCTTGAAAGAGAGAAGTTGTCGCCGAAGGCGACTTTCTTGTTAGTTGAAAAGGATCTGGGATTAAGGTTTTCACTATTGCGAAATACCTTCTCTTCACGTCTTCACATTCATTCTTCAAAGGCTCAATATCCTCTTGAGCCAAATACATATTACTGCGATACATGTACAAACATAGTCACCTCTGTGTCGTTTTGATGTTTTGGTATTCACCAAAACGCAGAGGGGTGACACATGTCTTTGGGTTCTACACGCTTATTCCGTCACCATCCTCCGACAACCCATTGCAAAGCCACTCTTTTCCCTCTCCCCCACCCCCCCTTTTTCCCATGCCTCTGCCCAAAAGATTATTAATGACATGCCAAACCAACATACGGATGATAGCGTGAGCACAGAAAAATACCTGGTCAGGATTACGATAAGACTGGTCCTCACTTTCATCGGATTAATCTTGTTGATGCACATACTAACGAATGCAGAGGCGGCCACCATCATTGTCTCTCAGGATGGGAATGGTGACCACGAAAAGATCCAGGATGCAATCGACGCGGCTGAAGAGGGGGATACTATCCTGGTTCGAAATGGTACATACAACGAGAACATCCAGATCACAAAAACTCTCAATCTGGAAGGGGAAGGTTATGCTACAACAGCCATCATTGGAGATAAAACCGATTCGGTTGTCCAGGTACTTGCAAACTTTACCACCCTGAGCGGATTTAGGATCACGGGATCAAAGGAGCGCTCTTCATACTATGGCGGGATCATAGTAACATCCCATTCGAACTCGATCCGGAACAATCTGGTCATTTCAAATGAAGCGGTGGGAATTCTCGTAAGGGACGTGGGGGACAATATCATTTCTGACAATATCTGTAATGACAGCTATTTCTATGGGATCTCTCTTGCCACTGTCTGGAACAGCACGGTTACGAACAATACCTGTGAATCTAATGAAGTCGGCATCAGAATACTTTTCTCCAACCGAATAACCTTGGAGAGAAATTCTCTGTCCGACAATGAAGATGATGATCTATGGATCAGTGCTTCAGAAAATATCACCTGTTACTCAAACTCCCTTTTAGGAAATGGATTTCTGATCACAGGGGAAAGCCTGCATCATACCACCACCCACATAATACCTGAGAACAACACGGCTCAGGGGCAGCCCATCATCTACATCACGAACGAAACAGGTATGGTGATCTCAAATCTGACCGGCGGCTTCATATTGGCAAATTGTTCAGATATCACAATCGACGGACAATCTATGAACGGACACATAGGATGGATTCAGGCGCTCTTCTCCTCTGAGATTTCCATCACCAATATGACATTCACGAACAACTCAGGAAAAAGTGTGTATTTTTACCGATCGGAACACTCAGAGATCTCCAACACTAGTTTCAGAAACAGTGAACGTGGGATCACTGCGGAATATTGTCATGATATCCTCATAGAAAACAATACGTTTGAAAACCACGGGAGATTTGGTATCCAATTCGAGGAAACAGATTCATCGATTATCCGTGACAATCAGTGTGTCAACAGCACAACGAACATTGAATTGAGAGACTCTGAAGAAAACCTCATTGAGAATAATAGTTGTAATCTAGGTAGGAGAGGGATCGGACTTGTATCTTCGAATTCAAATACCATCACACGAAATACCTGCACGAACATTACGCCGACAGGAGCAAGTGGGATCTCCATGAGCAGCTGTGATTTCAACATCATTTCTCACAATACCATTCTCAATAACTATAATGGGATTGAAATTCAGAACTCCGATTCGAATAGTATCATCGATAACACCTGTAAGAACACATCTTCGGATCTCAGCATAGAGCTGATTCGATCACACGGGAATATTGTATCCAGGAATTTTTGTGAGAACAATGATAAGGGGGGGATTGTCATTTCGAGCTCAAACGAGAACACGGTGTCGGAAAACATCTGTGTCAACAGTACACTTACTGGGATCGTGGTGAGCAAAGAATCCTTCCTGAACATTGTTCACAGGAATACCGTCAGGAACAATCGTGTCGGTATCAGCGTCTGGCCATATGTTCCGGGTCCATCTGATGATAATATCATATCATGGAACATCATCGAGAACAGTACAAATGAGGGAATTGTTGTCTGGCGCTCAGAAGATACACTTATCCACAACAACACCATAACGGACAGTGATATTGGGATCCATGTAATGGATAGAGCTGACGGGACTATCATTCATCATAACTCGATCTCCGGTAGCCGTGAATTCGGTATTAAATCTGACGATGAAGACTATACTGTTGATGCTCTTTGGAATTGGTGGGGGAACTCATCCGGGCCATACCATCCTGATTCAAACCCGGAAGGAAACGGGGACAATGTTACCGACTATGTGGATTTCGACCCTTGGATTGAGGAGGAAGAGGTTTGGCCACCGGAAGCCCATATTGATACTATCTCACCAAATCCCGCAATTGAGGGAGAGAGCATCCGATTTGCTGGTCTTGGTACGGATGAGGGTTCGATTATTGGATATGCGTGGCATTCAGACATTGATGGGGAGCTGTACAATGGTTCAAATGACAACTTCACAACTTCAGATCTTTCCCTGGGTGAACACAATATCACATTGCGGGTTCAGGATAACCATGGTGTGTGGAGTGATGAAGTCTATGCTTTTCTCCAGATCTATCAACAACCTATAGCAGATTTCATAATTAATGCTGAAACCTATTTGACACTGGGTCCATATGAGTGGGAGTCGTATGTAAGTGAAGTAATTGTGTTTAACGGACTTCCAAGTTCTGAAGACGTAAATTTCACCTGGGATTTCGGAGATACTACCACCATCACATCAGAGACCCCAATTACACCTCATACATATGATTCGACTGGAACGTATGATGTCAATTTAACGGTATTTGATGAGCAAGGATATTCTGGTGTGATATCCGGGCGAATAGTGATCGTTGAAAGACCAGAAGCGATTTTGGAAATAAGGGATGCCGGTTCAGGCGAATCACTGCATCTTCATTATCGAATTTTAGTTGGACAGCAGATCATTCTTGATGCAACTGATTCAAAAGGAGATATTAAGATTTACCAATTTGGATTCGATCTCCCCACTGCTTTTCTCCCCCAAGTAGCCCGTGAAACCCCGACGTATTCGCATACGTACAATGAAGCAGGTGTATTCAATGTCGGTCTGAGAGTGATAGACAATCTTGGAAGGGCGAACCAAACAGGGAAGCAGGATTTCATCCAAATCACAGTTCATGAAAAGCCAGTGCCGATTATCAGAAACGTTTCTCCAAATCCTGCTGCTCAGGGAAGTAAACTCACCTTTGACGGAGATGGAACGGACGATGGTACAATCGAACGGTATCTCTGGAGGACGGAGGGCAGTGAGCTGTACAATGGCACGAACTCCAGTTTCACAATCTCCACGCTTTCTGTTGGGAATCACACTGTTTATCTTCGGGTTCAGGACAACTATGGTCTATGGAGTAATGAAGTTTCGATTGAAATAACCATCCTGACTGACACTGATGATGATGGCGGCGGGGGGGGCGGGGGCTTGCTTCCGGGGTTCGGGGTGATCGCATTGATAGGAGCGATTGGGATAACAATAGTTCAGCATAGAAAGAAAAGAATTGGTTGAAATCAGTTATCACTAACCTATCCGGGCATTAAATCCCAGCACAATAAATATCCGCGATAATCCGCATGATCCGTGGAATCGGCGTGCTCGTAGTTAGTTCTGCGTAAATCCGTCACTATCCGCGACATCAGCCTCAGAAGAGGGGTATGAACACCAGTGCAACGATTGACATGAGCTTGATGAGGATGTTCAGCGAGGGACCCGACGTATCCTTGCACGGATCTCCTACTGTGTCCCCAACCACTGCTGCCGCATGAACATCGGTGCCCTTTCCACCAAGATTTCCTGCTTCCACATACTTCTTGGCATTGTCCCAGCTCCCACCTGCATTGGAGAGGAAGACAGCCATGAGGAATCCGGTTGCAATGGAACCGGCAAGCATTCCCCCAAGTCCCTCGGGACCAAGCGGGGATATCCCCACAACGATAGGGGCCACAACAGCCAGCAAGCCGGGCAGGATCATCTCATGGAGCGCTCCATCCGTGGAGATGGCGATGCAGCTCTTGTAATCGGGTTCTTGGGTTCCCTTGAGAATACCAGGCATTTCTTTGAACTGGCGCCGGACCTCCTGCACCATGGAATTTGCGGCGCGTCCTACTGCTCCCATTGTCATGGCAGAGAATATGAATGGAAGCATGGAACCAAGAAATAGGCCTATGAGGACATTCGTATCCATGAGGGACAGGTCCTTCGGTTCCAGTCCGGATACTGTGGCATAAACTGACATGAGGGCAAGGGCTGTGATGGCTGCCGATCCTATGGCGAATCCTTTCCCCATGGCAGCAGTGGTATTCCCCACTGCATCAAGGGTCTCGCAACGCTCCCGCACTTCCTCTCCGGCACCTGCCATCTCGGCAATCCCTGCAGCATTGTCAGCCACAGGACCATAGGCGTCGGTTGCCAGGGAATAGCCAAGGGTGGAAAGCATCCCGACTGCGGAAAGTGCGATACCATAGTAACCTGCAACATCGAAGGCGATGTACATGGCAGCACAAACCGCCAGGACCGGGATCCAGGTTGAGTACATTCCGTTGGCAAGTCCCTCGATAATGTTCGTCGCAGGGCCGCTCTGGGATGCCTCGGCGATCTTCTGTGCCGGACGTTTCTGTTCAGAGGTGAAATATTCCGTGCTCCCCCCAATGACAATTCCGGCAACTAGACCGGCCAGGATGGCATAGAAGGGATCCATGGTCTCCATGAGCATCCACACCGCACCTGCCGAGAGGACCGCCATGATGACTGAACTCACGATAAGTCCGCGGTTCAGGATGCCGTAGATGTCGGTTCCGGTGTAGGTCTTGACGACGAACGTCCCTAGGATGGAAGCAAAGATACCGATTGCTGCGATGTAGAGTGGAAGTGCCATGAAGTCTTCTCTCCCGTTCGCGATCGTTACGACGGCTCCCAATGCCATGGCGGCGATGATTGAATCGGCATAGGACTCGAAGAGATCCGCCCCCATACCGGCAACGTCACCGACGTTGTCACCCACATTATCCGCGATGGTTGCCGGGTTCCGTGGGTCGTCCTCCGGGATCCCCTGCTCCACCTTTCCGACAAGATCCGCACCCACATCCGCAGCTTTGGTATAGATACCACCGCCCACTCTAGCAAAGAGAGCAATGGATGAAGCACCAAATCCGTAACTGAACAACACTGTGGTCGAATCAACTGCAGAATATCCTGCAAGGAATCGGGCCGTTGAATACATGATGAGGAGGCCAATGGTTCCAAGACCAACCACAGACATTCCCATGACGCTCCCACTGGAGAAAGCCACATTGAGACCTTCGCTCATCGAGCGGGAGGATGCATCGGCAGCCTTGGCATTGGATGCGGTAGCGATTCTCATCCCGATGTTTCCGGCAAGGGCAGACATGATGGTTCCGAGGATGAAGGCAACCGGGGATAGTGCCAGGAACCTATCCTCCTCCGGAAGAATCGGAGTGGCAAGGATCGCCAGAAGGATCGTCACCCCAACCACGAAGTAGGCTAAGATCTGGTACTCTCTCATGAGGAATGCTTTCGCTCCCTCCTGAATGGCGAGGGATATCTCCTCCATCTTCTTCATCTTGATCTCGATCTTGTTGAGTTTCATTGCGAGAAACCCTGCAAATACTAATGCAGCGAGAGCTGCAATGAATGTTATAATCACTTCAGGATGCCATGACATATACGGTACACTCCCGGATTGCGTGGCCATATTTTTGTTATATATATTAATTGTCCAGAAGAATTACATGGTACGACCCAGAACGCTCCGTCCTTCAGGGCGGAGATGAATGGCTCGAATGACGATACGCCGGAAAACGCCAGCTCCTTTAGGGGCTGGTAGCTTACTTTTGGCGAAATATATAAATAATGTTCAAAATATCGATTTTCTCCCTTCGAAAATGAATATGGAGGGAGCTGAAGGGCAGACACTAAATGTGTACAGGACGTGATACTGTGCATCAGGGAACACAGATCAAAATCAATATTCGACATAGTGTTGTTCTGCCATGTGGTATCTGGTGTCCCTGTATCTGGTGCTCTTGTGTCCTTCGATTAGAAAATCATGGGGTAATGAAATGACTGATCTCAACAACGAAGAAATGAAAGTACTCAGGACATTCAAGGAAATCGGAAAACCAGCCGGCCCTAAAACTGTTTCAGAAGAGAGCGGCATACCAAAAGAGGATGTTTCAAAGATTATCAAGAAATTGAAGAATGATGGATATGTCATGAGTCCGAAGCGATGCTTCTATGCACTGGATGACAAATCCAAGGACGTCCTGTGAGGGAAACAAAGTATCTCGATCACACATTGAAATTGTGAATGATGCAGGGTGGGAAAATAATTCTCATCATGGTTAAATGGAGGAATGGAAATGATCATTGGAAAAAAGATCGAAGACATCGAAGTGAAGGCTTATGTGCCCGAGAATGGAGCAATTGAGGGGTTGAAGATTTCGGATTACCGTGGGAAATGGTTGGTGGTTCTTTTCTACCCCGCTGACTTCACCTTCGTCTGCCCCACAGAACTCAGGGACCTTGCGGAGATCCATCCAAAGCTCAAGGAGGTTGGTGCCGAGGCCATAAGTGTGAGTACCGATTCCGCCTTCTCGCATGTTGCCTGGAGGGATATGGAAGGATTGCTGCAGAATGTGACCTTTCCCATGGTGTCCGACCAGCTTGGGAAACTATCCCGACAGTTCGAAGTATACGACGATACTAGCGGAAAAGCTCTGCGAGGGGTTTTCCTCTTAGATCCCGAAGGCATCGTGAAGGCTGTGGATATTACTATGTACGATGTGGGAAGGAATCTGGACGAGATCCTGAGGCGTCTTAAGGCGTACCAATATGTGGAATTACATCCAGGTGTTCAGTGTCCAGCCCGATGGGATGAAGGAGATAAGGTCATCCCAGTTTCGTTGGATATCCTGGGGAAGGTCGGAAAACATCTTTCGGAAGAAGAATAGATCTTGATATATACTAACCGGCATTCAGGGAAGAGGATTGACGGAGGAATGACAATGAATGATGAACTGAAAGACATTCTGAAACTGGCGATCAGTTTTGAGGAAGAATCCTTTAAATTTTATAATGGATTGAGAAACACTATCGAGAACAGAGCGATATATGGGGTTCTTGAGGATCTCGCCAAATCGGAGATCGGACATCGAACAAAACTCGAGAACCTAATGGAAACGTACGAAAAGACTGGTGATCAGATGTTCCAGACACTGGAGCCAAAGGAAGTTGAGGACATGAAGCTCAGTGATTTCCTTCTCCCCATGAAGCTGTCCCCCGATTCCTCATTCCAGGATGTGCTCATTGCCGCCATGAAGCGGGAAGGGGGAGCCCACGATTTTTACGTGAATATGCAGAAACTGGCCAGAACGGAGGAGAGCAGGAAGCTCTTCGAATTCCTTGCGCAAGAGGAACTTGAACACAAGAACATCATCGAAAGGCTCTATGACGATCATGTGTATCAGGAGTTCTGATGACACTGATGATAACGATGTGTCTGGTTTATAGATGGCGATTGTGATGATGACTATGATAATTGTGATGATTGAGTTTCAGGTGGTCTGATGATGAGATCTCAGGAGTTATGATAATGGCAGTGATGAAGGAGATCATCGAACGAAGGAGCAGGAAGTCGTTCATGGACAAGGACATTCCTCTGGATGTTCTTGAGGAATTGGTTCGGGCTGCTCAGCTTTCCCCATCCTGTTTTAACAATCAACCCGGCAGATTCATCCTGGTCACTGGGGACGAGCGTGAGAAACTTCATCCTGCACTTTCACGGGGGAATGCCTGGGCCAAGAGTGCTCCTGCCCTGCTGGCCCTTGCCTCGAAACCTGACCTGGACTGCCAGATAACCGGTCGGGACTATTTCATGCTGGGATGCGGACTTGAGCTTGAGAATCTCATTTTGCAGGCTGTACACCGAGGTCTGTTCGCTCATCCCTTTGCCGGCTTCAAGGAGGATATCGCCATAGATGTCCTGGGTATTCCCGATGAGTATCGGGTGTTGGTCCTGATCGCCATTGGTCATCCCGATCCGGAAGAGGTACTTGAGGAGAAGGGAAGAAAACCGTTGGAGGAGGTTGGATTTCATCAGCGATGGGGGAACCCAATAACCCGTGACTCGAAAAAGATAACTAGGTAAAATACATCCTGTTGAATAAATTGGAGGAATTTAAAATGGATAAATACAAATGCGTTGTTTGCGGCTACATCTATGACCCTGCTGAAGGGGATTCGGACAGTGGAGTGAAACCCGGCACAGCATTCGAGAATCTCCCGGATGACTGGGTTTGTCCAATGTGTGGTGCTGAAAAGGATATGTTCGAGAAGATCTAAAGTCTCGAAGTTCTATCTTCTTCCCTGACGGGGATCAACCGACCCCACAATGGGATACGTCAGTTTGCATTCATTTCATATCTTTATTTTTAAGCTCATCTGATGATTTGATCTTCAATACGGGCTGACACCGTTGTGACAGTATCTCATCATCCAGTATCCTCGATTCACCATTGAATTGCTTGTGATACAATAGAGTCGGGGGGGAGGAAACGATAATATGTATACATTACGTGCAACGTTAACGTAACGTATCTGTTCTCCGTAAGTGCTCTACGTATAATAAGGCACTTCTTGATCGCAAAGAGGGCCCTAAAAGAAGATAATCACAGGGCTCCCCTGCTCCCCCACCCCCCCACTAACGGAAAACACTGTTCCTGAGCCACGTACTCAATCACATCAGTTCATTGGGACTAAATTATTCTTTGACTGTCAGTTTTTCACTCAAAGAACGTCATCAGGATATCCAGTGGAGCTTTTCCATGGATCACACGCAGTGCCGCCACCATAGTCTTTGTATCCCCCATAACGATGACACCCACCGGTCGACCATGCTTCACAATGAGCTTTCGATAATGGAAATCACCTGAGGAAACGAATTTCTCACCTTCCGTGGAATTGACATCACCTGCGGAGAACAGATTGACACCCGTTATCTTCAGGACCGTGGAATGGATCGACCTCTGGGTTTATTGTCTCTCCGTTAGTCGTATGGTATCCATCCCACTACCAGATCGGATACCCGAACGTCGAAAGTACCGATGTCGAAAATCGGTCTGCCGGTCTCGAAGACCCCTCTTGAAATGAAGGGGAGGAATAGTGAGTGATATCAGTATTCTTCGTTTTGCCGCTGGAAATAGGCGTAGGGGTGGGAGCAGGCAGGGCAGATCTTCGGCGGCTCTTCACCGTCATGGATGTATCCGCATTTCCTACAGATCCAGGTAATTTTCTTCTCCTTCTTGAAGATGGTTCCGTTCGTGAGTTGTTCCAGAAGTTTGGTGTATCGCTGTTCATGATGCCATTCCGCCCTTCCGATGGCCCGCAGCCTTACTGCAACCTTGGGGAATCCTTCCTTCTCCGCCATATCCGCGAATTCCGGATACATGATGGTGTTCTCGTAATGTTCCCCATCGATGGCAGACTGGAGAATTACAGCGGTATCCCTGAAGATGACCGGTCCGCCGGCTTCGACACCGATCTCGGCCTCGTTAATCCCAAGATCATCGACCAGCATTTTATAATTCAGTTTAGCATGTTCGGCCTCTTGATTTGCAGTTTCTTCAAAGATCCCGGATATGACCTCATACCCTTCCTTTTTTGCGATCTTCGTGAACATGGTATATCTGTTCCGGGCCTGGCTCTCACCGATGAAAGCCTTCATTAGGTTCTTGGCTGTTTCAGTCTCGATATTATCAACCATTCGTATTCCTCCACGCTCGGCCTGCACTCATTTCTGCAGGCCCTTTTGAGGTTTTGTTGGGCGAGATTATTCACCCTTATCAAATTTTTCATGTGCCTGATATCCATTCTCGAAGGCCTTCTCATTTGTCGGGATGGCCTTGGGAGGTACGATGTTCCGTACCGCATCCATCATGGTTTCCTTTTTTATCGGGAAGATCGGAGAGGCGGAAAGGGCGCCGACCATCACGACATTCTCGGTGAGGGCGTTTCCCGCCTCGTGCGCAAGGGTTAGAGCATCGATCTCAACGACCCTGGCTCCGGTACCCTTTATTGCATTGACCACCTCATCATACCCCACGAACCGTTCTGCTTTTTTTCTCACGATATCATTGGATTCATTGGGCGGATGAATGATATTGGAATTGGTAATGACCAATCCGCCAGGTCTGAGGTAGAAGAGATATCTGAGGGCTTCCATTGGTTCAAGTGCAAGGATGACGTCCGCTTCTCCATAGGGGATCAACGGAGACAATACTTTTTTCCCGATCCGTTGATGGATGATCACCGACCCGCTTCTCTGGGACAGACCGTGCATCTCTCCCGATATGACCTTCACACCGGAAAGCGCTCCTGCCTCCCCAACCACGTTGGACATGAGCACCACCCCCTGCCCCCCCACACCGCAGGCTATGATATTGAATTCGTTTTTTATCGTGGTTTCTTCCGTCTCACTATTCTCCATGGTGGTAGTTGTATCGTTCACTGACCCACCTCCGTTTCATCCTTTTGAGATGCAATGGTCCTCTGTAGTTCCTCGTAATCCTCAAGCTCGATGTAGGATCGATTTTCTCCTCCCTGAAGGGTGGCGGTGGATTTAATGGCTTTGAACCCACAGAGACGGGCGCACACTCCGCACCCCACACAGATGTCCGGGGCGATCTGCGAATGACCGGTTTCCTCATTCACCGAGATTGCGGGACACATGAAATCCTTGAGGCAGGTGTAGGCGTTCCTGCAGACATCATTATCCACGTAGAAGGGAACGATCTTCCCTCCTGCATGGCGGTAGTTCCTGAAATGGTAGAGGGCACATTCCTGATGTGATATCACCACCGAGAGACCCTTGTGATCAAGGGCTTCCTTCATGAGCTTGATGTTCTTCATTGCCTCGTACGAGTTGATGTGAACTATTTTTTCAACCCCGAGACCCTTGAGCACCGATTCGATGTCCAGCTTCGTTCCCGGTCCCCCCGCTTTGTTCGGATGAGCCGGATGGGTCTGCTGACCGGTCATTGCCGTCACGGAGTTCTCCATAACGAAAAGGGTGATATCGTCTTCATTGTGCACTGCGTTCACGATCCCGGGGAGTCCTGCATGAAAGAGAGTGGAATCCCCGATCATGGAGATGACCTTGGCATCGGTGGCATACTGCACCCCTGCGGCAATTCCCATGGAGGCACCCATGGCAAGCATGGAGTCGGACCAGCTTATCGGTTCAAGACAGGCCATTGAGTAACAGCCGATATCATTGGCAAAGAATACCCGGTTTCGATCACCCAGAGCTTTATAGAGTGACCAGAACGTGGCACGATGGGGGCATCCGGCACAGAAGACCGGGAGCCGGAGGGGAAGGATCTCAGCGACCTTCTGGATCTTCTCGGCATGGGCCAGATGGTCAAATTCAGGCACAACCCCCCCCGCCTCAGCGATGACTTTGATCACGATGGGAATGTTGTATTCGAGAGATTCCTCGAAGTGACCGGATCGCTTCCCGAAAATGACGATCCCGGGATTGGTGTCCTTGGCAAGCATGGCGACAGTGTTCTCGATGTATGGGAAGAGCTCCTCTACGACGACAACCGTCTCAAGGTTCCGAATGAAATCACTGATCATGGATTCCGGAAGGGGATTGAGCACTCCGATCTTCAGAATATGTGCCTTGATCCCCAGCTTCATGAGACTTTCAAGAGCATAGCTGTAATTGACGCCATTGGCAATGATCCCGAGGCTTGTATCCATCTCTGCTGTCGTGGTGGTGTGGAGCTCGGATCCGTCGAAATATTCCATGCGGTTCAGGTCCATGAGATCGGTATCCTTTTTCATTCTCTTCATCTTCTCCATGAGCCTCAGCTTCGCCTTCCGTGCTCCCGCACCCACAGTGCTGAAGGAAGGATGGCCCTCCTCCCAGGGGAGGGGTTTGAACGGTGTCCTTTTAATCTCATTGGTCTGGACGATCCCGCTCTGATGGTTCACCCTTGTGGTGGTTCGTATGAGCACAATGGATCCATACTTTTCCGAGATCTCATACCCGGCTTTGACCATGGCCATTGCTTCCTCCGGGCCGGAGGGTTCCAGCATGGGGAGGTAGGAGGTGTACCCGAACCATCGGCCATCCTGCTCGGACTGGGAGGAATGCGCATAGGGATCATCCGCAATACAGCAAATCATTCCACCCGTCACACCGGTGTAGGCAAGGGAATAGAGTGCATCCGACGCCACATTGGTCCCCACGCTCTTCATGGAGGTCAGCGAACGCATACCCACCATAGCTGCGCCGGCCGCGGTTTCAAGAGCTACCTTCTCGTTGGTGGCGATCTCCATCCTGAAGTCATAGAATTTGAGCACTTTCTCGAAGGTGTCCAGTATCTCGGTCTGGGGAGCACCTGGGTAGAAAGATACCACCTTTACATCAGCTTCGAGCGCCGACCTGACTATTGCTTCGTTGGTCAACATGTATGCTCGTTTCGGGCTCTTCTCCCTCACATCTTTTACGGCCATAGCAATTCTCCTGCCTGATTATTTGACAATCTCAAACCCGGGTGAGCCGACTCTTTTCGGTCAGTTCGGGCTGATGATTGCGCATATCATGAATAATTGGTACATGATACCATGATTGCATGATCGTTCATTGGTGAAGTTAGTTTATTGAGTCTAGTGTGATGGGTCTCGTTGTATTTATAGATTGATGTAACGTGGTCAGGGACCGATGTTCATCATATCCCAATAGGTGTCATAATCCTCGAACTGGGCAAGATTCTCACGCTCGATGGAGAGGAGTTGGTAATGGGCGAATTCCATGGTTGCGAAATAATCCAGGGTTTCCCGGATCCTTTCCCCCTCATCGAATGCTTCCTTCATGGAAAGATAGAAATCCCTGGCTGCGAGTTCCGCCTTCATGGCGCTGTCAATGATCTCGGTAAGGGGAACCATCTCATCAGATATGGTGATCCCGGGGAGTGGCACAGGACTCCGGGAGGGAATGACGAGGTCCTTTCCAGGAACATACGTCCCGAATTCCTTTCTGAGAAGTGATTCATGTTTCTTCTCCTCCTGTGCGAGGAAGCGAAGCTTTTCTTTGAGAAAAGCATTCTTCACGTTGTCAGAGAGATCCGAATATAGCTGATAGCTCCCTTGTTCGGCTTTTATTGCCGCCTGAAACACTTCTTCCAGCGTGTACATTCCCAGATCCATCATTTCACCTCAATTCTCATTCGTGTTCCTGTCTTCTCAGTCTGCTATTTTCATGGAGTGATTACAATTGTCATTTTTTGTGATCGCGATGTTTGGTGATTCCTATCAGAGATTTTCAGCCTATTGTTTTGGAAGGAGCTCATCGAATTCCGTCTCAATCATGGCGTTGTTCAGCTCGAACTCCAGTAATCGGTAATGGCCGAGCTCCATGGCCGCAAGATATTCCAGGGTCATGGCTGTTGCCGATCCCTTTTCAAAGAGATTCTTCAGGGAAAGATAATAATCCCTGGCTGCCAGCTCACATCCAATGGCTTTCTCCAGGATATCGGACACCGAAAGACCCCCCCCGTCATCCCCCTCTTCTTCTAATGACAGGGTGAGCTGGGGCACCGGGCTGATTTCGGGAAGGCTCGGGGTCTGACCCGGGTAGAGTTTCTCAAAAAGTCCTTCAAGGATCCTTCGGTGCCTGTCCTCCTCAACGGAAAGCAGAAGAAGCTTGTCCCTGAGAAAAATATTCCTGGTGCGTTTTGCCTGGTGTTCATAGAGTTCACTGCTGGATATCTCGCTCTGTATTGCCGTACCAAAGAGGTCTGTGAGTTCGTATTCTTCGAGGTCCACGGTTACACCTTGCCGTATGGGGGAATATGCTACGAATAGTTGATTTGATGTGATGTGAAAGGTTGAGACGTTATTGGATAGTTACTCCTGCCGGGGGGGAGGGGTGAAGATACGCTGTCCCAGTTCCCGGTCCAGCATGAGAAGCCCATAGCCGTTATCACCCACGATCTTGAGTTGATTGACTGCTTCACTGGCGCTTGCTTCCTCCTCCACCTGTTCATCGATGAACCAATCAAGGAAATTCTTCGTGGCGTGGTCCTTCTCCTCGATTGCAAGATTCACCAGGTCATTGATGAGTCCGGTGACTTTCTGTTCGTGTTCCAGTACTGCTTCGAATGCATGAAGCGGGGATTCCCATTCGGTCTGCGGCCCCTGGATTGGACCCAGCATGACCCTTCCTCCCCGTTCCCCGACGAAATTGTACATCTTCATTCCATGCATGATCTCCTCCTGAGCCTGGGCATTCATCCACTGGGCAAATCCCTTCAGGTCCATGGAGTCGAAATATGCTGACATGGAAAGGTAGAGGTAGGAGGAATAGAATTCCGCATTGATCTGGCCATTGAGCGCATCCTCGATCTTTTGATTCATCATAATGTTCACATCCAATATTCGTACCCTTTTTCACTCGGTATCTCTGAATAATAATTCCGAAAAAATTAACTGCTGCAGGCTCCGTGGCCGCCTTCCACTTTGGAATCCTTATTGCCCCAGTGACCGTGCATATTGCAGTAGGAACGTATATCCTGTACATCACAGCACACATCGAAGATCGCTTCCGGAGCTGCCCCTGGTTCCAGTGACTTCCGATGAACGTTCCCGCATACCTCAACCACTTCGATCCATTCGATGTAATGCTCATCTTCCATGGGATGTGGGATCGATCCGACCTTCACTTTTACTCCGTGTTCTGTTGCCTCGATCACGGGAAGATGCTTTTCCATCCCTTTGTCTTCGGTCTTCTCCTTCATCAGTATCATGGCCTGACCACAGCAGACAAGCCTTCCTGGTCCGGGATGGAGTACCTCGACAATATTGCCGCACACTTCACATTTGTAAACTTGCATTGTATCTGTCATGCTTTTTCCTCCTGTTTGTCGTTTTCGTATTTCGGATTTTTTAATATCTATTTTTCAATATCTACTATTGTTATGATTTCTAGTATCCTTTTAGGTTGTAGGAGCACTGCAAGACTATAAAATGTGGACACTGGGGCGATA
>CAZTGJ010000044.1:0-15134 GCA_964613025.1 uncultured Thermoplasmata archaeon
ATATCACCCCCAGTGTTCCACCTTTTATAATCTTGCAGTACTTCTACAACCTAAACATTTGTCATGACATGCGATACTTTTAATAATCGTCTGCCACTGGTTATTCCCATGAGTAACGATGCTGTTGTGATCTCCATGGGGGGATCGGTCATGATCCCGGAGAAGCCATCACCCGACTTCATCCGCCAATTCGCTGCCATTCTCCGGGGCTCCGAGAAGAAGGTCTACGTGGTGATTGGAGGAGGAACGCTTGCCAGACACTACATCTCCATTGCTCGTGAGCTTGGCTGCGACGAGGGATTCCTGGACGAGATCGGGATCGATGCCACACGCTTGAACGCCCGGCTCCTGATCGCCGCTTTGGGACACGACGCCTATCCTGTCCCAGCCAAGAACTTCGACGAGGCTGTCATCAGGGGCAGGGAGTTCAGGTTCGTGATCATGGGCGGAACCCATCCTGGACATACAACTGACGGTGTGGCTGCCATGCTTGCTGAACGGCTTGGAGCGGAACGGCTGGTAATCGCAACCAATGTAACCGGTGTATATACAGAGGATCCGAGAAAAAATCCTGATGCCGAGTTGTTCAAATCGATGTCATCCCTGAAACTGCTGGAGATCGCGTCGGCCATGGAGGGGGGGGCAGGGAAGTCCGCCGTTCTGGATCCGCTTGCCGCACGACTGGTTGTGAGGACCGGGATTACGACGCTGGTGTGCAATGGCAGCGATCTGGATGTGGTAAAGGATACGATCGGGGGAGAGCTGGGGATGCTGGAGCAAGGATTCCAGGGGACCTATGTATCACTGAACTCAACGATTGTTATTGAAAATACAAATGAAAAAATAAATGATGAAACAAAGGGGGAGGAGTAATGGCTGGTGAAAAGAACGTGCAGCAGATCGTTCAGCACAAGCACTGCATCAACTGCGGAAGGGCACAGCCTCCGGACAAGCAGTACTGTTCAGATCGATGTGAGACTGAATTCTCAACGCTTCAGAATAGAAAGAAAATGGTGCTGTATGCAAACTATGGCATGATCCTGTTTCTGGTGGTTGTGCTGATCGTGTATATGTGATTGGGCTCGGACTCGCACAATATCGGAAACTCTTCTCCTCAGTCGGTGAGCGAATAGACATATGATCCATCCCTATTTTCCTCCCGTTTCACGAGATTTTCCTTCATGAGATTGTTGAGGTTGTAACTGACAGAGGAAGAGGACATGTTCATCCTCTCCTGCAAGTCCTTCTGGCACAGGGGTGATTCCGAACGCTCTATATGGCAAATGATTGTGGATTGGGTACTATTCAGATATCTCATCACCAATGGGAGTTTGGCACCTTTCAGGAAGAAGTGTTTATAGATGCCATTATTCCGGGAAATAATCTCATTCTCTCGATCCAGAATCCTCAGATGATGGGAAAGTACTCCATTCCCAAGCTTTACCTCTTTACGCAACCTGTTGTAGGTTATTCCAGGGTTTTCCCTGATAGCAACGATAAGTTTTTCTCGATTTTTCTGGACTGCAATAGCATCACCCTTTAACTTAGTATAAAGTGGGACAGTTGAGAAAATACGGTATTTCCACCCTTCATGCATCCAGAAAACAATGAGGCCCAATGGGATCACTATCGAGAGAGAACACATAAATGATGAGCCAACTCCGTAGTCGATTACTTCCGATTCCTTACCCCAATACATGATCGTCACCGTTCCTGATTTTACCCTGGTGTTATTCTCATCCAGTTCCTTCAGTGCAACAGTCACAAAGTAGTGGTCACCGGAGACCTCTACGTTCCCGGATCCCTGGTCGTAGAATACAGCATGGAGGGATCCTGTCCCAAGGTCGGGAAGGCCATGTGCACTGTCGAAATGACGTGATCGGTTGTCACCGTACTCAAGGACGTACAATCCGGAGCCCCCGGTTGACCCTCTGTGACCCCAGTCATGGCGCGTATAACCCGGAATGGCGAATACCGTTTCCAGCGCCTCCACTACTATGAGGTCCGACATAACAACAGGTTCCAATGAGTCGCCATGAACAGGGACGAGAGGACGGAGTGCAGCATTATTCGTCAGCATTCCTTTTTGAGATTGTGCGATAAACTCTGATCCGTTGAAGAATACGATATTTTCGCATTGGTATTCATAACTTTGCCATAAAGGCGGATCCACAAGCAAAGGGTTAATCGGGATTATCTCATCTTTGATCAAATCCACCAGATACGCATGTTTATATGGGTTCAAGGAAAATACGAGCTTCTCCTTATCCGAATCAATATCCATGAAAAGGATACCATAATAATCGAGGATTCTATCGCAGGTGCTATTCCTCCAGCCTGGAAATAGATAGTATCTCCCCAGATCAGCTGTGGACCCTGTGAATGCATCATACATCTTGAATTCTATGAACACCTCATAACCTTCACTGGTCGTATTGAAGGTGCAAGAGAAGTCACAGAAAATGAAGGTCGAGTCGTCGATAACCTTGAAATAAAGAAAGAAGTCCGTGATATTAAGCAATTCATCCTCCGTCATGACTAACCCAAACTCCATTGTATCGATATCAAAAAAGCGAAGTTCATGTTCATCCCTGTCTATGAAGTACACGGAACCATTGTGGATCTGTGAGGACCCATACCGGGTTGAGTGTGAGAAATATTCACCGAATGTATCGTTTTTATTCGTTATCCGGATGATATTTCCTCCATCATTCTTGAGTTTGGAATGGTTTATTGGATAGGTCTCACTGAAATCCCGATTCAGGATGAACGTTTTCCTCTCCAGAATGATGAGATCATCGGTAATCTCCGCATCATCAAGACCATCGTGTGGAGATCGAATATTACCGGTAACTGAAATAGGAATGATTGCCCCATTATCGAGGTCGATCTTTCCCAATGAGTATTGTCCTTCGAACCTCGTTTCAGAGTGTGTCATGCTGGTAGAGACCCTCCATCGGGATGTATCTTCAATTTTCGAGTTTTCAAAAATCCCTGCCGTTGAAGATTTTTCATTGGAAACCTCCCGGTAATAACTGATATTCCATCGGATATCTTCTTCCCCGTAGGATTTCAAAGCAACAAAGAGGTTATCCCTGGATTTGTCCAAGGCTGTAAAAAAGGGGAAATTTGAGAGTTGATAGTCTTCATCTCGAAATATCTCCGAGATTTTACCATCGGGAATGGCGTAGATGAGCAAAATCTTTTTACGGGATCCCTTCTTCTGCCATGTTCCATTTTCATCCTCGTATCTAAATTCAGTGGTATACCCAAAGATGGCCAATGTCTCGCTGCCGACGAAATCCACAGTATAGAATCGGGGCCACCCGTTTGCCTTGATATGATCATAATCAAAATATTCCTCATAATGAAAATCTACATTGAGATGGTCACTGAGATTGAAAGATCGAACCTCACCGTTTTGGAAGATGAACAAAGAATAATCCGAAACCATAGCAAGGGTTCCGGTATTCGCATTCCATGCACTGTCTCGGACAGACTCGAGGATTCCAAGTTCAATATCAACCACATTTTCAAAGGTCTCATTCTCGATATCGAATCGTGATACTCCGCTGGAGGTGGTGATGAAAAGGCTTCTGTGAATCGGGGAATATTCAACACCCTTGATGGTAAAAGTTGTAGTAAAGTGGGTCCATCCTTCTATGAATTCCATGTCCACCTTCTGCATGTAGCTAAGGTCCCAGAATGTCATGGAGTAATTCACTACGTTCAGTCTCATGAGACCGCCAGTCATCCCAGCATACAAGCAATCATATTCCGCAATATAATCAAGTGTCCTGAACCGGGAGTATGAGAACAGGGAATGATGCGCGAGGAGCGTGATGTTCATGGTAATGATCCGTTTCTCTAAATCGAGAACGTAGACCTTGGAATCCTCCTCTGTGACAACAAAGAGTCTCGAATGATCGCGATCCAATGCCGTATCCATAATGTGAAGATCGTCCAGTCCTTCCCATTGAGAGACCACCCAGTACTCGCCACTGGTCAGGTTCTTGATGAAAAGTCCGTTCTCTGTTCCGAGGTAAAGAACATTGGAAGCTTCGTCGAACTCCATACTCGTGTATTCGAAGGGATCGAACCATTCGATGTGGAAAGGGTTCTCATTCACCTCTGTTTCGTTGAAGCGATTGGACTCGTGTGATGAATCGTACACAAACCTCATCTCTGCGTTCTGGTTCCTGAAGGAGAGAATGAACGGCGAACATACGAGAAGGATCATCAGGAAACAGATTCCTATCCTTTTACAATCCATGTCCCACTGAAAGTAGATTTGTTATTAATAAAGATTGGTACACTTTTGGGAAGACAAAAAGGGAGATATCATTCTGGATCATTCCATACTTACTGTTACGTGATGCGCATCATGCGATAGAACCCCTTCTCCTTCAGGATGATGAGATTGAGGGGGTCTCCCTTAATGATCTCGAAGGTGGTATCCGCAGGGAAATGATCATTGGACCACCATCGCCCGTCCTTGATGAGAACTGCATCCACACGAGGGGTAAAGGAGATGGTGCAGGATAACGGAAAGATACCCGGGGCCAGAAAGCTCAGTCTGTCACGTTCCAGGTTCTCGAGATTGAAGGGTTCGGCCTTGATGGAGTTCACCGGAGATTCAGGTGTGATGGCAACCTGCTTTGAATTCTTGCTGTAGATGATGGAGCCTCCGGCAGCCAATCCCCAGGCAGTTGATCCCATGGGCGTGGCAAAGATGATGGTGCTGCTGCTTCCGATAGAATGCTTGAAGATGTCGGTTCCCTCAACCTTGAGATCGTACCGAAAGAGCTGCCCCGTGTTGTGCTCCTTGATCGCCACCTCGTTCAGGATGTTCTGGCTTTCGTAGCGTCGGTCATTGGTCCTGATCTTCAGCCGGGTCGCAAGGAGAACCCTGAAATCCCCCGTCAGGATCTTTGGAATATCCTCGACATATCGTTTATGGTCGGATTGTGCATAGAATGCCATGCTCTTCCCCGGCGCCCCCACCAGCAGGAACTGATTGTCCGGATGTGTGAACACATAAGTACTTCCCAGGAGGAGACCGTCCCCCCCCGCACCAATGACGATCCCACGGAAATCCGGATCCTCGTCCATGTCCTTGATGTTCACCAGCCGTGGTTCCGCCCCGAACCCGCCTCGAATAAATGCCTCGATCTCCCGTGCCAGTGCTTCACGCTCTGGATGGTCGGATTCGTTCCGCTTCAGGTAAGTTATCACGATGTCCTTGTGTTTGATATCAAGTGCCATTGTACTGCTTCCGATGGTTGATCGTAGGCTGATCAAGAGATAAAGTATTGATTCTGATGGTGCACTTTCCTATTAATAGCTTTGCGGTGGGTCTGAATGAAAGGAGCGAAGCAACGGCTGAGTGTGTACGTGGAAGGCGGGAGCAAGGGATTTGTGGGATTGAGGAAGGAGGGGAGTGTTTGAGGGGTGGACTGAGGAAGCATAGGAGGGAAAGAGGTGAATGGGTAATGGGCAGGTGCAGGCGAAGGGTAGGGGGAGAAGGAGTTTGAGGGAGATACTGTAGTCAAAGATAGGAGGACTTGAGAAGAAGAGGGGAAAAGGTGGAAGGGTGGAGGACAGGGAGGGGGAAGTGGAATGAAATAAAATCTGGCTATAACCAAACCGTACCGGCGTAAGAGTAATAGAGGAGAACAGGGAACATGAGCTAGAGATCGATACTTCGGTATCACGATCATCTTTGATCTGATCGAGGTGATAACATGGTCACGAAAGGAAAGTCGAAAGAATCGAAGAAACAAGATAAGAAATCGAAAAAAAAGAAACAGGGCAGCAAACAGACCCCCGAGCCGAAACCTGACATGGCGGGGGAAGTGGGGAACGAAGCGAAGAAATTAGTGGAAGAAATGATGGGAGAAATAGAGGCAACAATGGAAGGGGAGGAAGAAGACAAGGATATGCCGGAGGGTGAGGGGGACATGCCTGACGAGGAAATGCCGGACATGAGCGATCTTCTGCCTCCAACCGATGTCTATATGCTCTCACAATTATTCGTCTCCATGCTGGGGAACAGTGCCTGGCAGCACCTGGGTCTCATCCCGGATCCCAAGACTCAAACGATCGTCAAGGATCTGAAACAGGCCGGGCTGGCAATTGACATCATGTCGTTCATCTTCGAAAAGACGAAGGACGACCTTGAGAAGGATATGGCCCACGGAGTCCAGGACCTTCTCACCAACCTTCGGGTCAACTATATGACCAAACTGTCGGAAGATAGTAAGTAGAAGGTTTCCCAAGCATCCATCTACCGGAGTTCATGATTTTCGCATATGGAGTGGGGGGCAGAGGAGGGGGGCGAGGAGGATCACAGATAGATTTATATAAGTAATAATTTCAGAAAAATATCGATCACATTGCCATATTCCATCGACATGGATACGATGTGCCACGTGGAGGATCGCCATGTACATTCAAAAGATCATTGCCGGACTCATAATAATCGCCATTGCCCTTGTCGTTGTGGACATGGCCGTTGAATGGCTCAACCCACCCACAGAAGATGAAGAGAAGATATCACAGAACAGTAGCTTTTCCCACCAGATCACCCTCATGGGTGACGATGTAATAAAAGGTGATTTCACAGTTGCCAATGATACGGTGAACTTCTTCATCTGTGATGATGAGAACTATAAGGATTACAAGGATTCGAAGAACCACAGGACTATCGAGACCTTTGAACTTCAGGAAAACGCAACCAATGGGACCTTTACGTTCACCACTCCGGAAGAAGACTCCATCATTGGTAGCAAGATCTGGCACATCGTGTTCGACACCCAGGACAGCAATGGGAGTAAGACAACTGTGGATTACACCATCGAGTATGAGCCATACCGCACCCTGGTCTATTACGCGAAGATCATCCTCCTTGCACTCGGTGCCATACGGATTCTTCAGGGATTGATGCCCAAGAAGAAACCCAAGGAACAGGCAAATGTGCTCAGCCCCAACCCCACCCCGTAATGATCGGCAAACACCTCACATCTTCAATCACATGTTCGCTTTTATCCTGCAGTATCAGTGGTACGTTCACCCCCCCACCTCCCTTCCCCCTGCCAAATATTTATAGTCACGTTCGCCCAATTAAATTTTCATGCACCTGTACGCTCCATGATAATAAAAGATAAAACTACATGCGCCCAAGTAAAAGATGAACAAACCAACGAAAACATATTAAGCAAAATTCATGTACCGCCGTTCATTCAAACAAGGTTTGTGATACAATGGGAGTCAATCTCGACCTTTCACAGTTCAAGCACGGAACCGAATTGCTGAAGCGCGGCTTCGCCAAGATGCAGAAAGGCGGAGTCGTCATGGACGTCACCGATGCCGCTCAGGCGGCAATCGCAGAAGAAGCTGGGGCTGTTGCAGTGATGGCACTGGAACGGGTCCCAGCGGACATTAGGGCCCAGGGGGGCGTTGCACGAATGTCGGATCCCGTGAAGATCAAGGAGATCCTGGAAGTGGTGACCATTCCCGTGATGGCAAAAGCCAGGATCGGTCATTTTGCGGAAGCACAGATTCTGGAAGCACTCGGGGTAGACATGGTGGACGAATCCGAGGTGCTTACACCTGCCGACCCATTCTACCACATCGACAAACGGACCTTCGTGATCCCGTTCGTGTGCGGTGCCAGAAATCTTGGTGAGGCACTTCGCAGGATTCACGAGGGTGCTGCCATGATCAGAACAAAGGGAGAGGCCGGCACCGGCGATGTCATTGAAGCAGTGCGTCACCACCGGCAAATCGAGCGCCAGATCAGGGAGCTCGGGGGTCTGGGGAAGATGGACCTCTTCGATGTGGCACGGAAGATCGAAGCTCCTGTGGAGCTGGTGGAAGAGGTTGCTCAGCTTCAGCGGCTTCCGGTTGTGAACTTTGCGGCTGGCGGATTAGCTACTCCGGCGGATGCGGCATTGATGATGCAACTCGGGGTGGATGGTGTATTCGTGGGGAGCGGGATATTCAAATCCGATGACCCGGCGCCACGGGCAAAGGCCATCGTGGAAGCTGTCTACCACTATGACGAACCCGAGATACTGGCTGAGATCTCCGCAGGGCTTGGAGAGCCAATGAAGGGAGTCCAGGTCTCCGATATTCCAGAGGGAGATCTTCTCCAGGGGCGCGGCTGGTAGAATTAGTACGCCATGCATCGAGCCCTCCAGGGCTTATCAATCAATCAATCAATCAAGCCATCGATTAGAGATGGTTGGTGCATATCATCTCATCAACCCATGATAGTCGGTTCGTTTCATTTTCAAATCCGGGTTTCCATTTCCATTCCATTCCCGGGTTGTAAATCAATAATGGAAGATCACTATCAGAATAATCACCCATAATACCAATCCCATATTTCACGATTAGTGTTCTACTTTGTTCGGGATGCATTGTAAATCGCCACAAATTTCTTATTCTTGATATGAATATTTGAGCAATCATTCAAATGTTGCTGGAATAACCATGACCGATTCAGATGACCTCTGTCAAGTGAGTCTCGTAGACGAGAAAAAGGTTGCTGAAGTGCGAAAAACCATGCTGGACGAGGAGGTGTTCACCTCGCTCTCCGATACGTTCAAGGCATTCGGTGACAGGACACGGGTGAAGATCCTCTTCGCTCTGTCCGGAAATGAGCTCTGTGTTTGTGATCTCTCCTCTGTGCTGGACATGACAGTATCGGCAATTTCCCATCAGCTGCGATTACTGAGGAACATGAACCTGGTGAAATACCGGAAAGAGGGGAAGATGGTCTATTACTCATTGTGCGACGATCATGTGGTAGAGCTGATGAACGTGGCACTGACCCATGTCAAAGAATAGGCTTGCAAACGAACTGCGAAAGACTCTGAACATTGGAAAAGATACGATGAACGAAAAGACGGATATTACCATCAAAGGCCTCCACTGCGTTGACTGTGTGAAGAAGGTGGAGCAGGGCCTTTCCTCCTGTCCCGGAGTGGGCACACTGAATCTGAGCATTTCCACCGGAAAACTGCATATCGAATATGACAGCTCGAGGATCACGTTGGACGAGATTCATGCCAAGATTAAAAGCCTTGGTCATGAAGTGCTCGAAGAGGAGATCGAGGAGGAGGAGAATCTGTTCTCACTGGAAAACCGGGGATTCGTGTTTACCGTGATATCCGGAATTGCTTTTTTCTCGGGTCTGCTCCTTGAGCATGTGCCGGGACGGTTCGTATCAAACCCTCTGCTTCTGGAACCGGCATATTTCTATGACATTCATCTGTCAGGGGTCATCTTCTTCATCGCCATGACCTTTGGGGGATTCCACCGCTTTAAAAGTGCCATCAGCGGACTTCGGAATGGAGTATTCGTTATCGACTCGCTTATGCTCATCGGTGCCATAGGAGCTGTCCTCATCGGAGAGTTCGCCGAGGGAGGGGCGGTTCTGTTCCTCTTTGCCCTGGCGGAATTGCTGGAAAACTATTCAGTGGACAGATCGCGTAGATCCCTTAGGGAGCTGGTGGGTCTCAAACCCGGAACGATATTCCTGAAGAAGGACGACGATCTGGTGGAGGTTGCCGCCGATGAGGTCAAGGTGGGGGATATTGCACTGGTCCGGCCCGGGGAGAGGATCGGGGTGGACGGAGAGGTTGTGAAAGGCTCCTCAACTGTGAATCAGGCGCCCATCACCGGAGAATCCATGCCAATTGACAAGGATCCGGGAGACACAGTCTTTGCAGGGACCATCAATCAGGATGGTCGGCTGGAGATACAGGTGGAAAAGGAGGCAAAGGACAGTGCTCTGGCCCGGATCATCCAGATGGTGGAATCTGCGGAAGAGCACAAAGCGGAGACAGAACGATTTGTTGACAGGTTCTCGAAATACTTTACCCCATCGGTTGTGATCATGGCGATCATGGTGGCCTCTGTTCCCCCCTTCCTGCTGGGTCAATCCTTTGAAACATGGTTCTACAAAGCACTGCTGCTGCTGCTCATCTCATGCCCGTGCGCCCTTGCACTATCCACTCCCATTTCCATCGTCTCGGGAATAACCAGCGGGGCACGGCAGGGTATCCTCTTCAAGGGAGGGGCCCATCTTGAAAGACTGGAAGAGATCGGGACTTTTGCTTTCGATAAGACGGGTACACTTACCGAGGGAAAACCGGCAGTGACAGATGTTGTACCCCTGAATGGATACTCACGGTCGGAGATCCTATCGATTGCCGCATCCCTGGAATCACTGTCCAAACATCCGCTGGGAAAGGCCATTGTGGAGCAGGCGGATCGTGAACAGGTAACGAAGGAAGAGGTGACCGAGCTTCTGGAGAAGGCCGGAAAGGGTATCGAAGGGGTCATTCATCAGGAGCGGTACATCGTAGGGAGCGAAAGGTTGTTCGAGTCCCATGCACTGAAAGTGCTTGAGGCAGAAGAGGAAGAGGGGAAGGGGGAAAAGAGGAAGGAGGAAGAGGTGGGGGAAAAAGATGAAGAAAATGACGGAGGAAGCCAACTGTCCCGGCTGGAGGACCAGGCAAAAACAGCAGTCATCGTGGGCAAGCCGGGAGAGATCATGGGTGTCATCGGCATCGCAGACAGGATCAGGGATGGAGCAAAGGAGATGGTGAGGGATCTCAGGGAGCTGGGAATCGCACGGATTGTCATGGTCACCGGGGATAATGAACGGACGGGAAGGGCTGTGGCACGGGAGATCGGGATCGACGACTACTATGCTGAACTGCTCCCCGAGGACAAAGTAGCGGTTATTGAAAAACTGAAGAAAACAAGTCCTCCCGTTGGAGTAGCAATGGTGGGGGATGGGGTGAACGACGCACCTGCTCTGGTTACCGCCGACCTTGGTATTGCAATGGGTGCCGCAGGTTCTGATACCGCTCTGGAAGTGGCGGATATCGCTCTGATGGATGAAGAGCTCAGTAAGATCCCGGTTCTGCTTTCCCTGGGCAGAAAGACCATGTCGGTGATTAAACAGAATATTGTTTTTGCAATAGGGGTGAAGCTCATCTTTGCTATTCTGGTGTTCCCAGGTTATGTCACCCTCTGGATGGCTGTTGCTGTTGGTGATATGGGGGTAAGTCTCGGAGTGATCGCCAATGCACTTCGCCTGACCAGCCGGGATAAGGATCAGTCCTTTGAAAATGTTCAGGTCCGTGACTATTCAAAGGAGACTGACAAAGAAGCAATGAAAACGAATGTGGGTTCCTGTGACTCCCCGGTTTGCACTGACGGATGCTGTAGTGGTGAAATGGAGGGGGGAAGAGGGGAGAAGGAAAAGGAGGAGCAGATGGAGGATAAAGAGGGCCAAGCCAATGCAGGGGTCCATACATGCCATGATGCATGCTGTGGGGAACCGTTGACTGAAAAAGTGCGAGACGAAGAAAATGAGGGGGAGGAGCAGGTGGGGGAAAAGGTGGAGAAAGAAATAGAGGGGAGAATAGAAGAGATGGAAGAAAAGAAGGAGCATATGGAGGAAAAGGTGGAGAAGGAAGCAGGTGGGTGCGGGTGTGGCTGCAGTCACGATCACGAGTGAATTGAATAATTTCAGTAGATTTCTATTCTTACTTTTCCAATAGCCGCTTCCCCTTTTCCGTGAGTTCGAACCCGGTCAGGGTCTTTTCATCGCCTGTACTGTCTTTGTTTTCGCATTCCGTATCAACTCTCAGATAGCAATGAGCACATCCCCCGTCACATGAATCGCCTGAGGAGAAGGGAATTGTTGTCTTCTTTACATACCCCATGTGGGTGAGCATGTCGATCCTGCTCCTGAGAGTGGCCTGATCGATGTTCAGCTCCCGCTGGATGTCCGGATAGGAAAGCTGGTGAACAAACAAAGATGTGAGAAGTTCCCTGATCAATCCATCGCCTCCAGCTTGAGACCTTCATCCATTGCAAACTCATCCCTCCATCTGAGGAATCCATATACCGAGAGGAGGGAAAGATAGAGTTCCGGCCGGAGACCATCCAACAATGTCCAGTCCTGAAAATCATCGCTCTCGATGATATAGGCGGAGATGGAGTCGGCTCCCATGACAAGCAGGTAGAGTATGCCGAATAACAGGGAGAGCATTACACCCACAACGATGAAGGATACTCCCTCGGGAACTCCATGCTCCAGTTCTCTTCCTCCAAAAATGAAGGTGGAACCGATGACCGTGAGAACGAACACCCCCATGATGCTTCCCGGGACAAGGAAGATATCGATGACCGCGGTGGCTGAGATGCCCTGGAGTCCTCCGAATATGATGTAGAGTGATCCGACGATGTAGGAGAATCTGATCTTCTCCTTTCCCACGTCATAGCATTCCGTCATGCTTATTCCTCCGTTATTTCCTCCGAACGTGTGATCATATCAATACGTATCATGATCAGTACCCCATAAGTTTTCCAACGTTATAGATGACGAATGAGATGGTCCAGGCAAGGGTGAAACCGTAGATGACCTGGAATCCCGTCCATTTGAGGGAACCCAGTTCCCGGTACATCACCGGGATAGTGGCAAGGCAGGGTATGTAGAGAAGTACAAAGGTCATGAGGGTCAGTGCCACCAGGGGGGAGAAATCATCATCATTTTCAAGGGAATCGCTCACCTTCCCCTCACTTCCCCCCACCCCATAGAGCACTCCCAGGGTTCCCACCACGATCTCCTTTGCACCAGTGCCGAAGATAAGAGCAGTGTTCATTTTCCAGTTAAAACCAAGCGGTGAAGTAACCGGACCCAGAGCCCTACCCAGATCTGCAGCAAAACTCTCCTCGGCCACGTAATCCCCTCCGGTATAGGTGGAATCTTCGGACTCGCTGATGAATGCTCCCACACCAACGAAGATACCGTCTCCACTGAGCTCCTCGCCCTCGGTCAATGATACATTCGAATAGTACGATCCTGCGGTATAGTTCCCGGAAGCAAGAGTGACATTTTCCTGAACGGTGCCATTGAAAACTGCCTCCTCGTCCTCCGAAACTGTGAATACTCCCCTTCCCCTGAATTCCCCCTCTCCCTCCAGCAGCTCTCCGGTTCCGATGTCCTTTTCCCCTTCCTCAAGATAGCCACTGGTGTTGAACGAGGCTAGTGACCAGATGATGATCGAGAACACGAAGATGATGGTGCCTGCCTTCCTGAGGTACATTGATCCCCGCTCCCACATGTGGAGAACGGATGTTTTGAGGGTAGGAAAACGGTAGGGGGGAAGCTCCATAATGAATGGCGCCGGGCTTCCGGGAAGGATAGTCTTGCGAAAGAGCTTTGCCGATCCGATGGCGGCAACGATCCCGAGGACGTACATGGAAAAAATAACCGTGGCGGCTCGGGGACCGAAGAATGCTCCGGCCAGTAAGATGTAGACCGGCAGACGGGCACCGCAGGAGATGAAAGGATTAATGAGAATGGTGAGAATACGGTCCTTCTCATTCTCGATGGTACGGGTTGCCATGATGGCGGGGATGTTGCATCCGAAACCCATAAGCAGGGGGATAAAGGATTTTCCATGAAGACCGAGGCTGAACATGAGCTTGTCCATGATGAAGGCGGCCCGGGACATATATCCACTGTCCTCAAGAAAGGACAGAAGCAGAAAGAGGATGAAAATGTTCGGTAGGAAGATGAGCACAAAGCCAACTCCGCCGATGATCCCGTCTCCGATCAACGATCCAAGCCAGGCAGGTTCGATATTATCATTGCACCAGAGAGCCATTTCGCTGAACATGGAATCGATGATCTCCATGAACGGGGTGGCAAAGGTGAAGGTTAACTCGAAGGCACCCCACATGAGAATGAGAAAGATAGGGATCCCCAGATATTTGTTGGTCATGACCCGGTCGATCATATCAGAGGTGGTCATACAGGCCTCTGCCCGCTGAAGCACCTGGTGCAGCACGGCATTGATGGCCTCATACCGTTTGTCCGCCATGACAGCTTCGAAATCCTCCACATCGATGGTATCAATGATGTCCTGAAGTTCGCTCATCACCGGACTGGAAGTGACTCGCTTGAGGATGTTCTCATCGTTCTCGATGAGTTTCACAGCGATCCATCGAAGGGGAAAGGTGCCTGCAAGGTCGGGATCCTTTCTGAGAATGGTTTCCAGCCGGACAATGACCTCTTCGACCTCCCTGCCGTAGCCGATCTCGTGTTCGTGATGCTCAGGCTTCCTGGCTTCCTTCACCATTTCATCTAAAAGGGTGTGCACACCATATCCCACATTGGCAATGGTCTTAACCACCGGGATTTCGAAGAATTCGGCCATTTTCTCGATATCGATATGGTCCCCCCTTTTCTCAGCCACATCGATCATGTTCAGGGCAATGACGACCCGGGATCCCAGTTCCATGAGCTGGGTGGTGAGGTAGAGGTTGCGTTCGATATTTGACGCATCCACGATATGGACCACCACATCAGGTTTTTCCTCGAGGATGAAATCCCTGGCTACCACCTCATCAATGGAGAATGCGGTAAGGCTGTAAGTTCCGGGGAGGTCCACCACACTGATCTCCAGCCCCTCATGGCTCACGCTCCCCTCCTTCTTCTCCACGGTCACGCCTGGCCAGTTCCCCACATGCTGCTTCGAACCGGTGATAGCGTTAAACAGTGATGTCTTCCCGGAATTGGGATTGCCCGCAAGGGCAACGGTGATCTTCTTCTCAGCCACGGTTTTTCTCCAGTCTGATTCTGCTAAGATGGCGACCCGATCTCGGATAACAAATGCAATCACTTCATTTTTTCAATTTGATGTTATAGGGGCCACAATTGTTAGGCTTGCCTAACATTATGCTGATATTTGAATTTTTCGACAGGATCGAAGTGGGAGGAAATGAAATATTTCATTTGCTGACTAAAAAGGCGGTGGGAAACTACGACTCGGAGGGGGAAGGGGTGGGGGAGGGAACAACAACGTGGCGGTGGTGGAGGGAGGGAGTGACAACGTGTTGTCGCTCCGGTTGAGCCAGGATGGCTCGATGAGGGCAGAAGGGCGGAGCACTGAGGGCTGGGATAATACGTGCTAGGGTGGGGGGAGGGGGAAACGACAATGTGGGGGTCGGGAATGGAGCCAGGGGAACCGGGGCTATTTAACGACATAAACCGTAAGAGTTCAGTGATCTGAAGCCCTCCTACACTGGAAAGTACACATTTC
>CAZTGJ010000045.1:0-15034 GCA_964613025.1 uncultured Thermoplasmata archaeon
ATATCACCCCAGTGTCCACCTATTGTAATCTTGCAGTGCTTCTACAACCTAACAATAGATATGGTTAATAACAAAAAACCGTAAACTAATCAGGAAAAAAAGAAAGAAAAAAGAAGAAAAAGAGAGGGAAATCCCTCTCAATTTTTGCCAGATCTGACTGAAGTACTCAACGCCTTCTTCGGTATCCCTCGGACATAGCAACGATCGCAAGTACTGCGAAGGCCATCATCACATAGGACAGAGCGAATGAAGGTGTGGAACCGGACTGCTGGACAACATCAAGTTGCTCCTGTCCGACATTGTTGTTGTACTTGGATTCCTTCACCGAGTGCAGAGGATTCACGTTCACAACAATGAGGTGCTGCTCGGATGCCGAATCCGCTGTCAGCATGGTCACGTTGTATTTGGCCTTGACCCATACACCGTTGTTATCCATGGCCTTAACCAGCGGCACAGTCTTCTCTTCGATGAGCTCGGAGCCGTCGAAGAACCTCACCTTGACATTCCTGGCGTTGATGGGACCCATGTTCTTGATCCACACCCGGACCTCGGTCTCGGAACGGTCGATGAGCGGTTCCCGGGAGAACTCGATCGCTTCCACACTGAGATCTGCCTGAACAGTTCCAATGTACACCGAGTCAACGATAGCGGTATACAGAGAGAAGTGATCGACATCGCCAACCACATACTTCACTCCGCCGTCAGCAATGACCTGACTTCCTTCCACCACAACGAATCTCTTCTCGAGATCATCATAGTATTCCAGTCTCAGATCATCCTGCAGGGTGAAGGTATCTCCGATGGATTCCAGGTCTGTGGTCAGCACCGGAATGCTGATGCTGGCATCAATGAAGCCTTCCTCACCGTTCTGCAGTGTGCAGCCTACTGCCCTGATGTCGTAGATGTTCCCGATACCTCCCTTGCTTTTCAGGTTCAGATCGGGGGAGGTTGCCTCTGCATCGATGTGCACGAAGACCGGTCTCTCCGGACTGATGTAGCTGGCCTGGGGTGCGGCTTCTTCGGGGAAGCCTCTCCATACCAGGGTCACCGTTGCCTCAAGGAGGGTTTCACCCATGTTCACCTTCTTTACGAAGTCTGCCGTAGCATATGGGTGTACACGGATGGTGTATGCTTTCTCACTGATGGAAACACCGTCGCTCACGAAGATGGTTACCGTGTAATCGACCGTGGTCACCGGAAGGATCGGATCCGATCCGTCAAGCCCCTCGTACAGGAAGTCAACACCCACTATGCCACTGACGGTATCGCCGGTGTCATCGGTGGCGTATTTCGAACTCTTGCACAGGAATTCCCACTGGTAGGTCAGGAAGTCGTTCTCCGGATCCCTCGCTTTCTGCTGGAATATCAGGCGGTCACCATAGAACACATCGATCATCTCATTCTCCACCTTGTCATTCGTATCATCGATAGCGGTATTCGTATCGAAGTAAGGGGTGACGATGTAATCCGCTTCCGGTGCTTTGTTCCCGATCCAGACGAACATGGTGTCCGTGGTGAATGCATCGCTTTCATCGGTTGTTTTCAGGGTAACGATGAAGTACCCCTCAAGCGGGAGATCGCCCTGATAGACATGGGTAACGATCCTTCCGTTCGCAGTTTCTCCGTCACCGAAGTCCCAGCGGTAGGATATGTCATCGTCACCGGCATCAGGATCAAATGTCATGTCAGCCGTGAACGTGATCTCAGATCCAAGCTGGATACCACCCTGCTTGTCGCCCACCGGTCTCGGCAGGTTGTTGAAAGCATAGTTGCCCTTGATGGGCAGCAGGTCAATGGTGGGATTCTGGATGACATTCCTGCTGTAGGAGGAATTGTCGTCCTCAACAGAAGCGCTGAACCGTGCGATGGGTGCGTGATTCCCTGTGGTGGTACCGTACAGTGTGATATCATCGATCCAGACACCCCGATAGGTGATCCCGTTGTCGGTCTTCATGAGGATCTTCAGATGGAACTCATCCTGCAGGTAACCGACCGGGATGACAATATCCTTGTGCAACCATCCGTACTCGTTACCGGCCTCACGGGAGGAATCATGGCTCTGATGGTCCTCCGGGAACTTGACCAGCTTGTACCAGGACTCATCATCATATACATCATTGGTGATCGAGATCTCCACATAGTCGTACTGACGGCCTTCGATGACATATTTCGTATAGAAGGAAAGATGCACATCGGTGTATCCCTCAAGGTTCAAAGCCTGGGAGACAATGATGGATTGCATGTTGTTGGAATATCTGCCCCGACTCGGAATACCGGCATACCACGAACTTCGTGAGAAATGACCGGTATCATCCATATGCCAGCCTGCTTTACTGTCGTCACTGAGATTGTCCCCGGTCCAGAAGAATTCCCCGGAATGATCCCAGATCTTGAATTCACCGGTGGTATGGTCGAGATAGTACGGGCTCTCATTATCTTCTCGAGTATCCGAGAAGATGGTCTCGATGGTGAGGATGGCATCCAGATTGGCGGTATTGTCCAATGGATTGCTGTCACTGGCATCGAGGATCACTCCCGTGACCTCGATCTCATAGGCTCCATACTTGAAGGACTGCCATTCCCAGTTCACCTGGGCGATCTCGTTCCTTTCCAGAGAGATGGTGGTCTGATACTGGTCAATCTCGTCACCTTCGTACATCGCTTTGAAGGTAAGTTCGACATTGTTCTCCAGCATGATATTTCCGACATTCTGGACCTCTGCGGTCACCTGCCTCGCCCTGGCGACATCCTGCACCATGGGATCGGCATAGAGACTGAGGATGGAAATATCGTAGATCTCCTTGGCCCAGATGTACTGGGTGAGCATGTCGTTCTCCGAATTTCCATCGCCATCCAGATTTGTCTGGATCTCAAGCTTGTATTGGTATGTTCCGGTGGGAAGCTGCCAACTGAACCTGACCTGCTCCTTATCACCGGGGTCGAGTACATTGGTGCTCTGCTCCCCGAGATCATAGGTGATGGGACTTGAGCCCTGTCTGATGGCCTTGCACGTAACCGGGATAACATCCTGGTTGAGTCCGACATTCATGACCGTGGTAATGATCTCGATGGTCTCACTCGGTGGGATGTATTCATCTGCCGCCGGGTAGTCCACAGAGACAATACGTGCATCGTACTGCGGGGGTGTGGTGCCGCCAACGGCAACATCGTCCACATACCATCCGAGATAATTGGTATCTCCATCGGTCTGAAGCCTGAAGCGGATGTAGATCTCGCGATAGGCAAACTCATCGAGTTCAAGGGTCACGACCTGCCATTCTTCAGTTTCGAAGGGCACGCCCTGACGACCCGGGGTCGGATTCGTCCACAGGGTAGTGTACTTGCTCTGCTCGCTCGTCCTGACTTCCACGAATGCGGAATCATAATCATGGGCTTCAACCTCAAGCCAGTGCCAGAAGCTCACCACAGGATCGGATGCGGTTCTCAGGTCCACATAATGATCCAGTGTGATGGAATTGTCGTTGAGATCGGGATAGTTCCCGTCCAGATTGGTGGCCCAGGTGTTAGAACCGCTGTGGGGTTCCGGTCCCTTGGTGGGGGTTCCCAGCTCCCATCCGTCACCGTTTCCTGCTGTGATCCAATTGTTCTCTCCGCTTTCCATGTCATCACTGAAGAAATCCTTCTGGACAATACCGTCGATCCTGAGTTCGTCATTGAACGGGTTCTCGTCGATGTTCTTACCGCCATCCTCCCAGATCGCCCGGGCGTAGATGTTGTACAATCCGTTCTCTTCAGGCACCCAGTCTCGGCCGTTGCCTTCATCGAAACTGACGGTAACACTGTCACCGATGCCGAGGACGTCATTGACAACAGTGTTCCTGTTGTAGACTTCCTCCCCTTCGGAATCCTCTATGACAACTTCTACTGTGAAGCCGGGTCGTCCGTCGCTGTTCGTTTTGTTCTCACCGTAATTCTCGACGGTCACATCGATATTCCGGCCATTCTCGGCCTCATTGATGAGGGGTTCGATACTGACCTTGCTTACTCCGATGTCATTGGAATTGTACTGGTCCACATTCCCGAAGATCGCGAAATCCTCTTCATAGTGACCAAGTCTGGCGTCGCTGTTGCTCGTACCAAAGTGGATTCGAAGATAGTAATCCTCACCGAAGTAGGAATCACTGATCGAAGTTGCCCCTCCGACGACCCATACCCCTTCATTTCCATATGATGCACTCCGGATCGAGTTCCATGTGGCGGCTTCGACGTTATCGATATCCCCATCCCAATCGAGACTGATCTCGAATCGGACCTGTGCCCCACCGGCATTTCCACTGCCAGTTGAGATGCAGCTTGCCTTGGTGAATCCATCGAAACTGAGCTGTCTCGGTTGGACAATGCAGGTATTCCACCCGGCTTTCAGTTCACGGTCATCGTTTGCGATGAACCAGGAATGGCTCGGGCTCATGAACCAGGAATCCTGAAGGATCCAGGGAGTGATCTCATCATCATTTCCGTGATTGTCGTGTCCGGCGAGGTCCACCGGGATCCAATCCTCCAGCATGAGGGTAGGTTCACCGCCGTCCCAGAATGCCATAACACAGACACCGACCTCGGCTACATTGTTGTCCATATCAGCATCGTCCTCGACCTCGGCAGCGAGAGCGAACACGTAGGGATCCTCCAGATCGTTGGGTCCTCCACCGTATCCGCGCATGATACCGCCTGGATTCCGTGGGGTCCATACCCATTCCAGGCTCGTACTGAATCCCGGAAGCAGGGTCACGGTCTGGGTCTGCTCGAACACAACAGTGCTGAGTGGTGAGTAGATGACAAGGTCGACATCGAATGTCTCCTCTGCAGAACCTTCATTGTAGATCTTACTGTGGAAGTACGCGTCATACCCGATAAGGAACGCATTCCAGGGTGTTTCCCAGTCCTGTGTGATCGTACCGATCCTGATATCGACGCGGTCCTCGGCCGTCTTTGTCACTTCCTTCTCATTGTTTTCCGTGTTCCCGTCAGTGAATGCTGTGTTCTGGGTGGTGATGGTGAACACATAGTCAGTACCCTCCTGGGGGAGGTTGGTGGACCAGGTGGTCTCCACTACAAGGGACTCTCCAACTGGGATGTCATCGCTGACAGCCATTGTTTTCTGGAACTTGTTGCTCCCACCATCCTCATCCACCTTGAACTTCACCTCGAACGAACTGGTGATGTCCTTCTGACCATAGTTCTTCACGATCACGCTGATCGGAACTGCATGGGCTGGGTCGATGAAATCGCCGAGCGGCTGATCGATGCTTGCCATACCAATATCATACTCTGGTGCATTCTTTGGTGGCACACCAAACCATTTGAGAACGTTCTCGATGAGCTGGATCCTCTGGGGTTCCAGGATGATCTCGAAATCACCGAAATTCTCGAACCCTCCGGAGATGAAGGTCTTGTATCGCTGGCTGGATGATGACTCACGCGCATGTTCGTATCGGATTGCGGAGTAGTGTTGACCGTTTCCGTAGAATACCCCGTGAGCGTCTTCCGTGGGGGTGATGTCCGGAGCTACGTTTCCGCGCTCCACACTGTCCACGTAGTTACCGTAGAAGTAACCGTTCATGACATCGATGCCCATGCCGATGGGATCCCTGCTTACGCCGACGATCTGTGGTTTCATACCGGCATGTGCCCAGTTCTGGACCTGGAAGTATTCCTTGATGAACGAGTTCTGGGCCTCGTTGTAGACTGGAGCATACTGATCGTGGTACTGGTTGATGGAGTTCCCGTTGAACCAGAAGTTTCCACCGTTGTCAAGATATTTTGCCACCTGTTCCTGGTCGAACCAGCTATCCCTGGTGGATCCGGGATCGTCATCACCGTTCGGATCGGCGTTCAGGCACTCGCAGTATCCCATGATCCAGATGACAGCATCGTAATCCTCGAGGAAGATATCGTCTCCGTCACCGTTTTGGTAGGGATAGTTTGCCGGATTGTATCCACTGGTCTGGGAATTGAACACCGGACCAGAGGCACCCATCCTGCCATCGTTCTGCCAACCACCGCTCTTTACATCACCGGTAAGCGTGACAGTATCGTACATTCCCTCGTAGTTCTGATCCAGGGCTGCTGTCATGAGGTAGTCGGAATGAGCACCATAGGTTCCCTCATTCAGCCAGAAGGTACCTGGCAGCATGGGGTCGCCGTCACCATTCACATCGTGCTGACCGTCGTCATCCACAAAGAGGATGGGAACATCGTGTATCACATCGGTGCTGGCATAGACGACCCGTGATCGCTCCGAATCACCCTGGCTCTGGGCCGTAACCTTTACGACAGCCTGGGCGGTATAATCGGGATCGAGGCTCTGATAGCCAACGGAAAGCCGCACGTAGGTGCTTTCTCCGCCATCCAGCGACACAGAGTCATCGTCAAGACCGATGTTCTGCCAACCGCCTGCGTCCTCACCATATTTTTTGGTATCAATGGACAGGTCGAAGGTATCGGCATTGGAACCCTGATTTATGACTTTGATGTAGTAATAATTCGTCTGTGAGTTCTTGATCCAGGACGCATTATTCTTGAGCTCAAGGCCAACGGAGTATGATGACCTGGTGACATTCAGGATAACCTCGTAATCGTCGGGGCCTCCGTCACTGCCATCGGGATCAGCGAACACCCTCATGGTGTGTGAACCGTACTCAGCAGTCCACTCGACTGTAGCGGTTCCATTCTCCCCGGGAGTGATCTCGTCGATGATATCGGTTCCGATATAGTTCTCTCCATACCAGAATTCGACGTTCACGTTCTCGGCAACCTGCGATTCCCGTCCGAAGTTGTGGACGGTCGCCGTGCATTCCACGGTCTCGCCGTCTTCAGGGTCATAGGGATCGAAGTTCAGCTTGAAGGCATCCAGGAACTTTCTGCTGCTCCTTTCTCCCTCCACGTTGACGTCGGGATCAAAGGGATCCTCATCCGGAGAGGTATCCTCATCAGAGGTCGTGTCGACCTCCTGTTCGTTTGTCAACAAAGATTCATCCGCATCGGAGATCAGAGTCTCCTCTGGGGAGGAATCGTATTGGAGCATGTTAAAAACTGGCACTACAAATAGAAGTACCATAAATAGTGCAATAAGCACATTATTTCTATTACTCATGTTTTGTCCTCCTCACGTCTTGTTGGATCCGGAGATCGCAACAAGAGCGCGGTAACCATTTCATACGCAATCATTGTATATATAGACTTTGGGACATAGATAACTTAATTATGCAACATTTTAAGAATGCAGGGTACAAGTATAGTTTATATTGATGTGCGATTGATATGCGAATTATCTCAGCCATCGCCTCCTTTTTCCCCCCACCCCCCCACTAGTTTTTCGGTAATTTTATCGCGCATTACCTCAATGTATTTATATGGGAATAATATAGTTCTCATCATGAAGCTGAAAGCTCTCATCATTGTGCTCCTACTCAGTATCATGGCCGTTCCTCCCACCAATAACGGCGGGGGAAGCTGGAGCATAACAACTTTTAGTGCAGGCGAAGAAGATCAATCCGATGATGAGTTCTCCCCCTGGCTTTCCTATGAGGAAGTCGTGCCCATGAGGAGAACGACATTCGTTTGGGAGGACAGCGAGAGTCTGGTGGATGATTATGCCTTCATGGCAGCCGTTCCCACAACGGTTTTCGACCATGAAGGAAAGCTTTACTCTTCCCCACTCCTCTTCTACAGCCCCGAGTACGAAGCACAGGGAAATGCCGATCTCACCATGAACTCATATCAGGGACTGGACTATTTCATTCAGGACTGGGCAACCGTGGCCGATCCCGAAGAGATGCAGCTCATCAATATCCCAGAGGAGGAGATCCCCTGGGACATCGGAGGATCTCTCCCGAACTCAGTTGCCACGTTCAATGGAAATGATCCGTATTCCATCGCTGCCGAACTGGCCCTCTACAACTGGGAATATGCCGACGAGGCCGTGGTTGTAGTGGTGGATGATTATCCCGAACGGACGGAAAGCGTTCAGGGATCTGTGAACGGTACGATCCCCGGACTCCCATTGGTGGAAGAGGAATTCTTTGGAACCAAATCCGTGGGTATCGAACCGATCTATCACAATTTCACTATCGACGAAGGGTATGCTTACATCAATGCTTTCATGGAATGGGGACTGGTTTGGACCGCGGGAAGCGAAGAGCGTGGCAAGGACCTCGATATGCAGGTGTACGACTGGCAGCTCGGTGAGGTATCCGCCTCCGAGAACTGGAACGTGGTGGGAACCCCGGGGGTCCGTCCTTACGAGGATGCCTCATCCTGTATCTACAATATCGGTGAATGGGGAGTGGCAGTCACCTATATGCCCACCGAATCCCTGGATGACGAGGATGGCGATGATGATACTGTTGAAAATGCGGAAGGCATGGATGATATTGATGGTGCCGATTATGGTGAGAGCGATGCAGCGGATAATGCAGGGGCGGAAGAGGAAGAAAAGGAAGATGAAGAGGTCCCTGAGGAAGATGCGATCCAGAAAGGAGATACGGACTCGACAGATACCCCTCAGGCAACTTGGGATTCCGATGCGGACTATGAGATAACCATCACTGAATATCCCGGAACGACGGTGGTCATTCCTGACGAGACCTTCTTTATGACACGCAATGCCGAATTCGAATTAACCTGGTCGGGAGGAGCTGAACTGTCCCTCCTTATCAGAGAACCAGCGGGTGCGGAGATCACCCGGGTCACCGGAACATCACCATTATCCATGAGCATCGACCAGCTTGGTGAGGGAGAGTACACAGCCACCGTTGCACGGATGGATGATTCGAACAGCCCTATCGAGTTTGATCTGACCTACTCCTGGGAGGCATCCAAGGATAAGCGGGAGGGGGAAAGCCTGCTGTCTGCGGCAAATGGTGCGGTATGGGCGTCAATGAAGAACGCACCCCTCCTCTATGTGAAACATGATGAGATACCGGAAACGGTGGTTGATGCCCTGAATACACTGGGTGTCAGAGAGATCGACCTCATCGACTTCGGGGACAGGTTCGAGAAGGACATGAAGGACATACGCAACCTTCTGGAGCGGAGTATCAAGAGCGTTACCCATTATACCGACCCCGAGGACTTCTATCACAGGATCTCCGACAAGAGCGGAGAGAACGATATCGTCGTAACCACTATAGATCCCTGGACCTACTGGTATTCGGAGGAAGGTCCACAGGGGGAGATGGATGGAAGTCGGTTCATAGGTCCGGCAACATTTGCTGCGGCCCATCATGGTGCTCCCGTGCTGGTCATGGAGATGCACCCGGAACTTTCCAATCCCCAGGCCTGGCACAACCGGTTCTGGATGGAAGCTTACAATAACAGGAAACCCCCGTCAGTGGGGTGCATGGTACTCACCGGACACGAGGCTTACGATTATCTTGGTGAGCTCGGACTGGATCGTGTTGCTGAAGATGGGGAGGACATCAAGGAATCCATTCTTACCGTAGCCGGACAATTCGACATCGGGACCGCCTGGGACCGGGTCCTTGTTGGGAAGGCAAACGCCGGGAGGATCCTGGGAACTCCGGTGGACACCTCCTACGCGATCTGCAGAAGCGTGTTCTATCCGCTTATGATCTTTGCAAATCCTGCAGTGAATCCCACACTCGATGAGCATGATGGGAACCGGATCACCGGTTCCACGAGCACCATATCAGGGGTTCCCCATGCCTATACACTGAAGGTCGATCCGGGCGGTGAGATCCAGGTGGAGAATCCTAATCTCTATACCTGGGTATCCCAGCGCCATCGTTTCAACGAGCGGGCAGGCAGGGACGGGTACTGGGGATGCGACTACACGACGGCATCCGGGATCACACCCTATCGGACCCCCAGCAATAATCCCATTGATAAAGGAAATTCACCCTATCGTAACGACCCGGATGCCATGTACTGGCCGGATATGACCATCTCCGAGGTGGTTCCCTTCTACGGGGAAAAGGCAGGCTACGGCTCCGTGTACTCTACCGGCTGGACCCCTGTGGCTGAAAACCTCAATCGTGGGGTCATTCTGTGGATCGAGGGAGCCCATGGTTCCAACTCCGGCGGTGGTCGGATCGGTTTCTGGGATGAGAGCAACCATGAAGATTCCAATCCATGGCGGGCATACGAGGACGGGGGATGCACCGAGGAGGTGGAGTTCATCGACACTATTACGGGCAATCGTTTCTCCTTTGGTCCGGACACGGTAGCCTCTGATAAGAACACGGGAGCCGACTATCAGGTCGGTCAGGCAGACGGTCTGGTAACGGCAATCCTGCAGCAGCATCACACCGCTTCCGTCAACGGATACCAGTTCGACGATGATATAAAAAATCTCCATGGGGTGGGGATCAGCGGCAGTTCCTGCCTGATCTCCAATTCATATCTTCACGTTGCCATGATCCGCCATGGAAGCGCATTCCAGGTCATCGATCCCTGGCTGACATCGTGGTACTCCAATTTTGCAATCGAGACCTTCATGCGGGACATCGCACTAGGCCTGACAGTGGGTGAGGCCTATGCCAATGGCATCCATCATGTGGGAATCGAATACCTCACGGGCCAATGGTGGTGGGACATCTACGAGAACGTGGTCTATTTCGGAGATCCTGACCTGCGTGTGTACAGTCCCACTTATTCATGGGAAAGGCCGGCGGACATTTCGGCCATCGGTCTTGACCTAGGAGGGCACACTCCCGCCGGCGCCATGGAGCATCCCAATGAGGTAACCCTGAATTACGTGTTCCTTATGGCCTCCGGGGCCGGGATGATCATCGCTGTGGTTGCCATTACCTGGGGGAGCAGGAAAGGAGCAGATGTGGATGGCGAGGATGGAGATGTGGATGGGAGCGGCGGCTTTGGAGGCGATGCCGAGAGTTTCGGTGAGGCGGTGGATGACAAAGGCGGAGAGGATGTCGTCGAGTGGGAATACGATACATGAGGGGATTTTTCTCGAATATCACGGAACCCGCATAGAATTCAGGGGGATAGGGGGGAGGGGGCAGAAGGCGAAGAGGTGGAATGGGAATACTGATCCTTATCTTTGGGAATATGCATGCGAGCGTCCCGTGGTTAGACCTTGGTTTACTATACATTACTTTACTTTTTATGCTCTGCAAGGGGAGAAATCACGTGCCCCCACCCATTCCGAGAACGATAGCAACGCACATGATGAAGTGGATTAATGGAACAAATTCCACGAAGGTCTTTTCCATGCCAAAGAAGAAATGATTGCCAAGGCTCAACTTGTCGGAAAGAGCATTGTACTTCCTGATGATGTGAACCGATCCCAGAATGTGCACTATTACCACTATGAGACCTATGAAGCAGCAGATGGTTTCCATGGTTCCGGACAAATTCCTCTCTACCAATATGAGAGGTGTAATGTAGAGGAAGCTCATCCCGATCAGGAGAAAGAAATTCTTGACGATCGTCCTTGGGTTTACCTTCACGTTTATGAACCGGTGATACCTGAACCACATCTGGCCTGTGGCATTGATGATAAAAACAGGACTTGAGGAGATCCAGAAGAAGACCATGATCTGGGATATGTAATCATAGTTCTCAATCCACGGGAATGTGAACCATGGTACGATGAGGACGAGATAGTTCACAAGGACCCAGACGTTTAATCGATCATGCAGTAAGTTGATGATGGATCGCTCGTTCAGGTCGAACAACCATCCAATGAAGTAGATGAACAATGGGGCTACAATGATTAACATAAAGATTCCTGCACCTCTGTCAATCGTCCCGGGACGTGACCATGTGTTAGCAAAAATTGTGCAAAATAACAGGAAGATCATTCCCAACCAGATACCTTTACTTGCGAGATGACGATTTCGTTCGTCGCGGGATTTCCGTTCATTTTTCCATTCCTGCAGTTTGTTTCCATGAGGAACGGTGTTGATTTCCATTAGCCCTTTCTGATCAATGTCCCCCGTTCCCACCCACTCCCCTTCCTTCTTTTCCCCTGCATGTTGCCCTTCAGCTTTCTGAAACGTTGGATCAATGATAACATCAGGTTTTGGTCGTTCCTCTCCCCCCCTCCCTTCCCCCCCCTTCCGTATTTTTGGAACGCGAATCACTCTTTCTTTTTGGGCTGGAGCTGAATTCACATTGTCACCGTTACCAGTGAGAATGTAATAATTGATAATCAACGTTTCCGCTAGGGTGCATATTCGAACTCATTTTTCCTTGTTGCATATTATCCTCCCCCTCCAATCATAAGGATTGAAAAGACGAGGAGAACCGAGCCGATGATATGGATCACAGGAATAACTGACATCAGCCCTTTTTCCCCTCCAAAGAAGAAATGATCCTCAAGTCCCATCTTATCCACTAATTCATGGTAAAGGAGGGCGAAATAGATGTATCCCAGACCATACATGATTACCGCGATGAGTGCAATACAACAGAGCATTCCTCCGACATCGCTGGTTATTTGATTGGAAAAGGCGATGAAGGGAGAAATGTATATGAAATTTACAAGCAGAAGAAAGGTTACATTTCTGAATGTAAGGACACTGCGAACTCTCCTCCCCTGGAAACGCTGAAAACGGAACCACATCTGACCACTCGAGTTCAGAACGAACACCGGACCCGAAGTGAACCAGAGTATGGCTGCGATTGCAAATTTGTCACCATCATCGAAGACCCAGGGAAAAATGATCCAGGGCAGTACAAAAAGGAGGTAGTTCACAAAAACCCAGCGATTCAGAGGCCGGGAGATTGCTTTGATAATCGAACAGTTGTTCCTCCGAAACAGCATCACAACGCAGAGAATCAGCAGAGTCAACAACACGGTCAATGCAAGTATTCCATCCCTATGGTAATCATCTTTCGCACTTGCCATCAAACTTACAATGATCATCACGAACGAGAGGAGGGCCATTCCCCCCCAGATGGCGAGATTGAAGAAATAACGGTTCATGTTTGCCCGGGATTCCTGTCTGGTCTCCCAAGAAAGTCTCTTGTATCCGAAAGCGTCGGGACCTCCCCCCAGGTATACGTTCGCATCAATGGCCCATTCATCCTTCTTCGTTGTTGGATCAAAGACCGGATTTTTCATCTGATCGTTTTCCAAACTCACTGTGTCACCTTTCAAGGGGAGTAGATTTTTCTCCATAATCAATGTTTCCGTCGATTTGAATTTTTCACTTTTCTCCAATCTACCTCTCCTCCCCCCCTGCCCCCCTTGGCTCTCCTCCCCTTCTCTCAAGTGGGGCTAATCCAATTTCCCCTCCATCATCCACCTCACCCCAATCCGTTTTCCCCTCTCCCCTCCTTGGTTCTCCCCCCTCCGTCAAGTGTACCCAATCCAGTTTCCCCTCCCTCCTTGCCTCGCTTGAATACATTCATTGGCAATTTTATGCCATCTAGTATTTGTAATAAATATGTATTTAGGCGAAACATATATATCCATTCAATAAAAGTGATAAGGTCATCAGTCTTCCATAATACATGGAGAGGGTAGAATGAGCAAGTCCTATACATTACTTTTAGCAGCCGTCCTTCTGCTGGCAATTTTCGCTGTACTGCCGGCACCGGGGAATGCGGAAGCCAACGTTCCGGTCATCGTTGGTTTCTCGGATCAGCCAGACGAAAAACTGGTTAGACAATATGGGGGAACGATCACCAGAACCTATGACCTTATAGATGCCGTAGCCGTGAACATTCCCGAAGGATCTATCGGAGCCCTTGCCCGGGAAAAGAAGATATCCTACGTGGAACGGGATCGCAAGGTGGAGACCATGGCCGAGACCCTTCCCTGGGGAGTGGATCGTATCGATGCCGAACTTGTACACGCATCTCCAACCCTCATCACCGGAGCAGGGATCGATATCGCAGTGATAGATACCGGGATCGATTACAACCATCCCGATCTTGACGGTAACTATCAGGGGGGTATTGATTTCGTGAACGACGATTCGGACCCCATGGATGACCGGGGACACGGAACCCATGTGGCTGGAACCATCGGGGCAGAGGACAATGATTTCGGAGTCGTGGGCGTTGCCCCCGACGCGAATCTGTATGGGGTCAAGGTGCTCAGCAGCACTGGCAGCGGATATACCAGCGACGTGATCGCCGGTGTCCAGTGGGCCAGGACCAACAACATGCACATCATCACCATGAGCCTTGGTTCTGACACCTATTCACAGGCATTCAAGGATGCGGTGGATGCGGCCTATGCGGATGGGATCCTCATCGTGGCGGCCGCCGGGAATGATGGCAACCGGCCAGGAAAGGGGGATAACGTTGATTATCCGGGTGCGTACGATTCCGTGATCGCTGTTGCGGCCACGGACAGCAAAGACAAGCGGGCTCCCTGGTCCAGCACCGGACCGAAGGTCGAGCTTTCGGCTCCAGGTGTCAGCATCCTGTCCACCTATCCCGATAACAGCTATGCCACTGGAAGCGGGACCAGCATGGCAGCACCACATGTAACAGGAGTTGCCGCATTGATCATGGAGTCCGACCCTTCACTTTCCAATGTCCAGGTGAGATCCCTTCTCCAGTCCACAGCCATCGATCTCGGGGATACCGGGAGAGATACGAAGTACGGATATGGCTTAGTTGATGCCGACGCTGCGGTGGGGGGAACTCCCCCAGATCCCGATCCCACCGGAGGGACGATGTTCGTTCAGGATATGGATATGTGGTCCCAGACGAGGGGGAAGAATATTAATGTCTACACCTCGGTCACCATATTCGATACCGACGGTAATGCCGTTTCCGGAGCATCGGTCTCCCTGATCATGAATCTCCCCTCTGGTGGGACAGCTTCCGGAACCGGGACCACGGGAACAGATGGTACTGTCACCTTCAAGTACACTTCCAAAATATCCGGGACCTACCAATCAACGGTTTCTGGTGTGAGCAAAACCGATTGGACCTATGACGCCACTAAGAATGTGGTGAGCTCGGTCAGTCTGGTTGTTTGATAGAACAGAAAAAGCGAGGTGCGGATAGAAGTCTGCGACATGCACCATACCTGATACGTATCTTACTTCGGGGCAGAAGGTGGGGGGGCTCT
>CAZTGJ010000046.1:0-15023 GCA_964613025.1 uncultured Thermoplasmata archaeon
TACAAAACAAAAGATTAATAGTGGAGTTCAAAAAAGCATCGCCCGACCACACACCGCGTGTCCCGGTCATAAATAATTTTTAATTTTCCATGGTGAGGCTCATGCAGGCCAACGAGATTCTTTTCAACAGGAACGTTGCCCCCGAGGTTTTCGAGATGAGGGTCTACGCACCCGATATCGCAAAGAAGATCCAGCCGGGTCAGTTCATCATCATCAAGGTCACTGAATCCGGTGAGAGGATACCCTTGTCCATCGGCGACTTTAACCGTGAAGAAGGGACACTCGATCTTCTGATCAGAGAGGTGGGTGTCACTACAAAACGTCTGGTCCAGATGGAAGACGGAACCATCATCCCCGACATTGTCGGACCCCTGGGAAAGGCCACGGAGATCGAGGATAACGTCAAGCATCTTGTGTGTGTTGGCGGTGGAGTGGGAATTGCTCCGGTTCACGTTGTGGCTAAGGCCTATAAGGAAATGGGAGCTCACATCACAACCATCTTCGGAGCCCGAAGTTCGAATCTCCTTGCCTGGAAGGACAGGATCAATGAAATCTCAGATGAGACCATTATCGCAACCGATGACGGATCAGAGGGTATCAAAGGAGTTGTAACCCTCCCCCTGGAAAATGAGATTCTCGCGGGCCGCCCCATGGATCTGGTGTTCATGGCAGGGCCTGCGATCATGATGAAGTTCGTGGCTGGAGTCACAAAGAAACATAGCGTTCCCTCCATTGCAAGTCTCAACCCCATCATGGTTGACGGTACCGGGATGTGCGGAGCCTGCAGGGTGACCGTCGGTGACGTCACCAAGTTCGCCTGTGTGGACGGACCGGATTTCGACGGGAATGCCGTGGACTTCGACGAACTCCTATCCCGTCAGCGGACCTACATCGACCGGGAACAGCAGTGTCTCGAAAAGGGATACGAGAGCGGAGAGATCCTCACACCGGATAAACACCAGTGTAAGCTCGAACAGCAGATCGCAGACCTGGGTCATGATATCAACATCAAGGACAGAATGAAGATCGACAGGCAGAAAATGCCGGAGCAAGAGGCAAAAAAACGCATTCGGAATTTCGACGAGGTTCCCCTGGGTCTCACTGAAGAAGGAGCAAAGCTCGAGGCACGCCGCTGCCTTCAGTGCAGGCACGAACCCTGTGTCAAGGGCTGTCCGGTTCATGTAAAGATCCCCCAATTCATTTCACTTATCTCACAAGGAAGATTTTCAGAGGCCGCACGAAAGATCAAAGAGACGAACGCCCTTCCTGCAATTTGCGGTCGGGTATGCCCCCAGGAAGTGCAGTGTGAAGGGAAATGTGTCCGTGGAAAGAATGGCGATCCCGTGGCTATCGGTCATCTCGAACGGTTCTGTGCAGATTACGAGAGGGAGAAGGGAAAGGTCATCATACCCACGAAGGCGACTGCAACGGGAAAGAAAGTTGCAATTATCGGAAGCGGACCCTCCGGTCTCACTGTTGCCGGAGACCTCATCAAGATGGGTCACGAAATAACAATATTCGAAGCACTCCATCAGGCTGGCGGTGTTCTTGCCTATGGGATACCCGAGTTCAGACTGCCCAAGGCCATCGTTGGCTCGGAGGTGGATTATCTCAGACATCAGGGTGTTAAGATCGAGCTCAATAAGGTCATCGGGGCAACCCGCAATGTGGAAGAGCTCATGAAGGAGGATGGATATGATGCCGTCTACATCGGGGTGGGAGCAGGATTGCCCATATTCTTGAAGCTTCAGGGAGAGAACCTCAATGGTGTCTATTCCGCCAATGAATATCTCACTCGAGCAAATCTCATGAAGGCGTATCTTGACAATGAGGTGGACACCCCCATCGTGAAAGGAAAGAACATCACGGTCATTGGCGGAGGAAATGTGGCAATGGACTGTCTCAGGACCGCCCTCAGACTGGAAGCAAAGAACGTGTACTGTGTCTACAGAAGGACAATGGATGAGATGCCTGCCCGTGTGGAGGAAATCCATCACGCCGAGCAGGAGGGTGTCCAGTTCAAATTGCTCAGGAATCCATTACGGATCCTCGGGGACGAGAATGGTTGGGTCAAGGGTCTTGAGGTCATGAAGATGAAGCTGGGCCAGCCCGATTCATCCGGCAGACGGAGACCGGAACCCGTCCCCGGATCGGAGTTCGTTCTGGAGACAGATCTTGTGATCATCGCCATCGGTGCTGGACCCAATCCGCTTCTCACGTCTTCCATGAAAGACCTTCAGCTCAACCGCTGGGGATATGTCGTCGTAGATGAGGTTGGCCATACATCGAAGCCCGGTGTGTGGGCAGGTGGGGATATCGTCACAGGAGCAGCAACGGTTATCCTGGCGGCCGGAGCAGGAAAGACCACAGTTCCCTTTATCCATGACTGGATCACAAGAGAAAAAAGTGAGGAAAAAGTGTGGCCATTCGAGGAGAATGCCAAGGTCAATGAATGATCAGGTTCGGAACCCTTCCGTTCGTTGAAATTTAATTTATTCATTATTTTAATCTCGAGCGAAATAATCATTCATCGATAAGATACTTCGCCAATAATTTTTTGCGTGACAATTATTGATTGGCGTAGGTATAACACGCCATGACAAAAGGATTAAATAGTTCCTCCAAATCAGTTTTGCAACTCCCCACAGGGGCTATTTCCCCTGCCATGACAATGATTCTCATTGATAGTCAGCCGAACTCAATCAGAACACCGCGATGTATCCCGGAAGAAAACCAAAAGAGCAACGGAGGGAAGTGTATGGATGGCACAACGGAACTAAACGAAAGACAGCTCAAGAAAATCATCGAGGAACATGGATCGGATGTGAAGAATCTGATCCCAATATTACAAGGGATTCAGGAAGAATTCGGCTATCTGCCTGCAGCAGCGATCTCCGCCGTTGCCGAAGCGCTTCACATATCGGAGGATGTGATCTTTGGGGTGGCCACATTTTACACGCATTTCAAATTCACCAGGCCGGGTAAACATGTGATCAGAGCCTGTTTGGGAACTGCGTGCTTTGTAAAGGAAGCAGAGAACCTTATCGAGCTTATCAGGGAACGACTGGGAATCGAACCGGGTGAAACCACGAAAGATGGAAACATATCTTTTGAGAAGGTTGCCTGTCTGGGCTGCTGTGCCTTGGCTCCAACCATTGTGGTGGACCAGGAGGTGTACGGTAAAATGACCACGCAGAAAATGTCCAAGGTGCTTGACGAGATCATGGAAGAAAGCAAACAGGAAACTCAGCAGGAACGTGTGGAGAGAACTGAGTATGAAAACCAACTGGAAAACGAGCGGGACGGTGGACAGGGCCGTGGGCAGGGAAGCCTGAAGGAAAACGAGCGGGACGGTGGACAGGATCATGGGCAGGGAGGCCTGAAGGAAAACGAGCAGGAAGCTGGAACAATAGGGGAGGAGGGGTGAAATTGACGGATTTTCAGGAGATGCGGGAAGAAGCACTGGAGAAGTGGGAAGCACTCACGTCCACAGACATTGTGATCTACATAGGAGCCGCCTCATGTGGTCATGCTGCCGGTGTGGTCAAGGTGGAGCAGGCCATTGAAGCGTACGAAAAGGAAAAGGAGGTCTCCCTGGAAAAGGTTCAGGTCGGCTGCTTTGGAATGTGCTGCTTCGAACCCATGATCTCCATACAGGCCAACGGGAATCTGCCGGTAACCTATGGGAATCTTGTACCCGGGGATATTCCTGAGCTTCTGGAGAGCTGTCTCGTACAAGGTGAATACCCCGAGAAAAACCTTCTTGGAGTCATGGGACCCGCATTCAACGAGGTTCCCAGCATATACGATCATCCCATGATCAAACCGCAGAAGCGGATCATTCTGGAGAATGTAGGACTCATCGACCCTACGAATATTGAACATTACCTGGCAAAGGATGGATTCCAGGGACTTTCAAAAGCACTGAACATGGAGCAGATGGACGTCATCGACATCGTAAAAGGATCAGGACTCAGGGGGAGGGGGGGTGCAGGATTCCCCACTGGTCTCAAATGGAAGTTCTGCCATGATGCGCCTGGTGAGAGAAAATATGTGATCTGTAATGCCGATGAGGGTGATCCCGGTGCATTCATGGACAGGAGTGTTCTGGAAGGGGATACCTTCAGGGTCATCGAGGGGATGGTCATTGCCGGATATGCCATGGGGGCGAACACCGGCTATGTCTATGTAAGAAAGGAATATCCTCTGGCGATTCTCCGGCTTCATATCGCGATCCGGGAAGCAAGGAAATTCGGTTTCCTTGGAAAGAACATATTGGGATCGGGATTCGATTTCGATCTCGAGATCATGGAAGGGGCAGGCGCATTCGTGTGCGGAGAGGAAACCGCCCTCATCGCCTCGATCATGGGAAAAAGAGGTATGCCCCAGCCACGACCACCCTTCCCGGCAAACAAGGGTCTCTGGGGATATCCCACGAACATCAATAATGTGAAAACACTGGCATCGGTTCCCTCCATCCTCAGAAACGGAGCGGAATGGTACTCTCCCATCGGAACCGAGGGAACCAAGGGAACTGCAGTGTTCGCACTTACGGGAAAGCTCAGGAATTCCGGACTGGTGGAGATCCCCATGGGAACCACCCTCCGGGAGATCATCTTCGACATCGGCGGAGGAATGGAAAAGGGGAAATCCTTCAAAGCAGTCCAAACCGGCGGCCCTTCGGGTGGATGCCTTCCCGAGGATGCCCTGGATTACATCGTGGACTTCGAATCCCTAAAAGAGGCCGGAACCATCATGGGATCCGGTGGTATGATCGTCATGGACGAGGATACCTGTGTGGTGGATGTAGCTCACTATTTCCTTTCCTTCACCCAGGAGGAGTCATGCGGGAAATGTTCACCCTGCAGGATAGGAACCAAGCAGATGCTGGACATCCTTACGAAAATAAAGAATGGTGAGGGAACTCCGGAGGATCTCGATGAACTGGCATCCCTTTCCTGGACCATTCAGAATGGATCGCTCTGTGCCCTGGGCCAGACGGCACCCAATCCGGTCCTCACCACCCTCAGATATTTCATGGAGGAGTTCGAGGAGCATATCAAGGAGAGAAAATGCAGGGCACTGGTCTGTAAGCCCCTGATCCAGTTCGTGATTGATGAGGCAAAATGCATTGGATGTGGTGCCTGCCAGAGAAGATGTCCCGTGGTTGCAATATCAGAGACAGGACGGGCTATTCCAGGATCCGAAAATGCCAAGGTGATCAGGGAGACACGTTCAATCGATCCGGCCATCTGCGTGAGATGCGGTATGTGTATCGAGACCTGTCCTCCCAAGGCAAGTGCCATATCAAAGATCTCACCGATTCATGATTCTGAAGATGAGTCACCTGACAATCCTTCTGATCCGCGCCCTAAAGCACCAACCGGGAAAGCGAATGGTGACGGGGGGAGTAACCAATGAACATAACCATCGACGGGGTGGAAGTCCCTTTCACAAAAGGTCAGACAATTCTCGATGCCGCACGGGAAGCTGATGTGTACATTCCCACCCTCTGCGCCCACAAGGACCTCCCACCATTCGGAGCCTGCAGACTCTGTGTCGTAAAAGTAGAAAAGATGAGAGGATTCCCCCCTGCATGCACCACACCTGCCTCCGACGGAATGGTGGTCCTGAGTGAGGACGATGAAGTGATGAAGCTGAGAAAAAATATACTACGGCTCATTTTGATAGAACATCCCCATTCCTGCATCGTATGCAATATCCGTGGGGAATGCGAGAAACTGCGGGGAGGACCTGTGAAGGCCGGAAGGATAACCGGCTGTTCCATGTGCCCCAATCGGCCCACCTGTGAGATCAGGGAGGTATGCGACTACCTCGATATGACCGATGAGGCAATTCCCATGGAATACAAGAATCTGCCCCTGGAACGTTACGATCCATTCCTGGACAGGGATTACAACCTCTGCATCCTCTGCGGTCGTTGTGTCCGTATGTGCCAGCTTGTCCGTGGCGTGGGAGCAATAGCCTTTACCAAGAGGAGCCATGAGACCAAGGTGGGAACGATCTTCGGAAGAACACATCTAGAAGGAGCATGCCGCTTCTGCGGGGCGTGTATCGATATCTGTCCCACAGGGGCACTTTCTGCAAAAGGAAGCAAATGGCATGGAAAACCTGATTCAACCGTCGAGTCGATCTGCACTTTCTGCTCCATGAACTGTGCTATGACATTCGAGGAGAAATGGGGAAAGGTCATGGCCGCGATCCCGGACAGGACGAAAGGATACAGCAGAGCCTATGCATGTGTATACGGACGATTCTGCATCCCGGCATTTGTCAATGGCGCCGAGCGGTTGAATTATCCGCTCATCCGAAAGGGTGGGAGGATGACACCGGTCGACTGGGAGACCGCCTACCGCTACATCGCTGATTCCCTGAACCGCTATGCTCCCGAGGAGATCGGTTTCATGGTATCGCCCTATCTTACGAACGAAAGTGCGTATCTCACCAGCAAGCTGGCACGGGATGTCCTGAAGACCCACAATATCGATATCACCTCACGATTCGGCAGGCTGGTCCTCCAGTTCCTTGCAAAGCAGGGCCAGGCCATCTCTGACTGGATCACACTTGATGATGTGGAGAAGGCTGATTGGGTCATGCTCCTGACCAGTGATATCATCTTCACCCATCCGGGAATGCCGGTAGCGCTTCATACGGCCCGGGAGAACGGAGCACGCATCATCATTATGGATGACAGTGCCAATGAGCATGATATCGAAGAGTCTGACCTGTTCATCAGCATCGAGCCCGGCTCCACCAGAGCCTTCCTCGCAGCACTCTCGAAACTGCTCCTGAATACTGCAAGTGAGACAGAGATGGAGAAGATCGATGGGTTTATCGAGTTCCGTCGGTCCCTTGATGATCTGAGGCTCATAGATGCAATCAGACTCACCGGTGTTATGGAAGCTCAGTTCAAGGAGATCGTGAATGTCATGAATGCCTCCACGAACGGTGCGTTCATGATCGGATCCCGGATCGTGGGTGATCCGGATCCGCTGCAGATAATCAATGAGATCCACAATATCCAGACCATCCTCGGGATGGATCGGGGTCTGCTCCCGCTTGTGGAAGAGGGAAATCTCCGAGGGGTCTCCGATGCAGGATGCCTCAGCGGGTATAAAGCCGCCTATGAGAAGGACAGAGCCATGGGGAAGGATTATCTCAGGATGACCGCCGGTATCAGGAGAGGGGATGTGAAAGCACTTCTGATCAGTGAAGCCTCCGTACCACCGGAACAGGTGAGGGGTGCAAAGTTCATAGTTCTCAGCGAGATCTATCCCTCCGCACTGGACAGCATGGTAGATGTGATCCTTCCTGCTGCGGCGTTCACCGAGGAGGAGGGACATTACACCTCAATAGAGGGGAAGGAGTGGGCTCAGAATAAAGCGACTGAGCCGCCGGGAATGGCACGTCCCGAATGGAAGATCCTGTGCGGGCTTATCGAAGCTCTGGGAGGAAAAGAGTTCGAATACGAGTCACCGGAAGAGATCAGAAAGGAAATGGGAGAGCGGATCTCCTTCTATGCCAATGACAAGAGGCCAAGGGTTCCGATCACCAAAGAGTTCATCCCGGTGAAGGACCCGGCAGACATCCATCTTACCGAGTATACACCATATGTTGCCCGCTTCCGTGGGACTCCAATACATGAGATGGTGGGAGATCTGAGGATCTATCTTGAGGAAAATCGGAGGATCCCCAAGGAGGAAACTGAAACGAAGACCAGTTCCGAAACGGCTGGCATGGGGGGATTCTGATGGCAAGGGAATACAAGATCATTGAAAAGATCGAAGAGGTTCCGAACGTTCACAAGCTGGTGATCAGGGATCCGCGAATAGCCAAGAAAGCCAAGGCCGGACAGTTCGTTCTCCTCATGGCAACGGAAAAGGGAGAGCGGATTCCACTGACACTCTCGGACTGGGATGCAGAAGCAGGAACAATTACACTCTATGTCCTGGAACTGGGGATCTCCACAATGAAGATCGTGGGTCTGAAGGAGGGGGATTCCCTATTCAGCCTGGCCGGACCCCTGGGAAGACCTGCGAATATCCAGAAGTTCGGACGGGTTGTCGTGGGAGGAGGATGCTTCGGTATCGGCGGGATATACCCCATCGTCAAAGCCTACAAAGAAGCAGGGAACCATGTTACTGCGATCCTTGAGGCCAGAAGTAATTACCTGCTCTACAATCATGAGAAACTGATCTCGGTGGCCGACGAGTTCTATCTGACGACCTCGGATGGATCGGAGGGAATAAAGGGCCATGTTCAGGAGCAGCTAATAGCCCTTCTCGATGAAGGGAAAACATTCGACAGGGCATATTTCATGGGATGTACGTTCATGCTCATGCAGTGTGCAGAAGCAACCCGCTCCTACAAGATACCAACGAGCGTTGCATTGAATGCCATCATGCTGGATGGTACGGGAATGTGCGGCTGCTGCAGGGTAACGGTTGGAGGAAAGACGAAATTCGTGTGCGTTGACGGACCTGAACTGGACGGTCACGAGGTTGATTGGAGTGAGCTCTTCATCAGGAAACACATCTACCGTGAGGAGGAAGCAGTTGCCTATCAGTCTCAAGCCTTCGGAACGCTGGATGCTTTGGAAAGGAAAGACAAAATGGAAGCAAAAAAGACGGCACCCACGATGAAAGTTGGATCTGATACAACTCATGATACCGGAGGTGATGAGTAATGGTAAAAGTAAAAGTTCCCAGGGTGAAAATGCTGGAACAGCCTCCGGAGATCAGAGCAAGGAACTTTCAGGAAGTACCCTTCGGTCTGACCGATGAGCTCGCCATCACGGAGGCAGAGCGGTGTCTCAACTGCAAGAAACCATTATGTGTCACCGGGTGCCCGGTTGGGGTTAAGATCCCGGAGTTCATCCAGCTCATCATAGCCGAGGAATTCGCTCAGGCGGCCAGAAAGATCAAAGAGACCAATGCCCTTCCCGCAGTATGCGGTCGGGTCTGTCCCCAGGAGATCCAGTGTGAAGCAAAATGCATTCTCGGAAAAATGGGAGAACCTGTCGCCATCGGCTATCTGGAACGTTTCTGCGCCGACTATGAACGGGAAATGAATCTCAGCGAGATCCCCGAGACAGCACCCTCCACTGGAAAGAAGATCGCGGTAATAGGATCCGGCCCCTCAGGCCTGACCGTGGCTGGTGACCTCATCCTGTTGGGTCATGAGGTGGTCGTATTCGAGGCACTCCATAAACCAGGGGGTGTGCTCACCTACGGCATTCCGGAATTCCGTCTGCCGAAACACATCGTCGAGGCGGAGGTGAACAATCTGCTGAAACAGGGAGTTCGCCTTGAAGTGGATTCCGTTATGGGGAATATGCGAACGGTGAAGGAGCTCATGGAAGAAGATGGTTTCGATGCGGTCTATATCGGTGTGGGAGCAGGACTTCCCACGTTCCTCCGGATCCCGGGCGAGAATCTCAATAACATCTACTCTGCAAATGAATATCTCACAAGAGCGAATCTCATGCAGGCATACCTGTTCCCGGTCTACAATACCCCAATTGAGCGAGGGAAGAAGGTTGTGGTGATCGGTGGTGGAAATGTGGCCATGGATTCCGTCCGCACTGCGCTCAGGCTTGGGGCGGAAGAGGCGATCATCGGATATCGAAGAGCCAGGGAGCAGCTTCCCGCAAGAACCGAGGAGATCCACCATGCTGAGCAAGAGGGAGTGAAGTTCCATTTCCTGACCAGTCCGGTGAAATTCATCGGTGATGAGAATGGTTGTGTGAAGGCCATGGAATGCATTAAAATGGAACTGGGAGAACCGGATGACAGCGGCAGACGCAGGCCGGTGCCCATCGATGGATCGAACTTCACCATCGAAACCGACCTTGTGGTCATCGCTGTTGGAGCTGGAGCCAATCCACTATTGACCGCCACCATGCCGGACCTCGAACTCAACAAATGGGGTTACATCGTAGCCGATGAGAATGGAAAAACCAGCGTGGAGGGGGTCTATGCCGGAGGCGACATCGTGACCGGAATGGCAACGGTTATCCAGGCTATGGGAGCAGGTCGGATGTCTGCAAAGGCAATTCATGAATATCTCATGGGACCATCGAACGATGAATAGGGAAATTACAGAGGGTCCCCTGGGCAGAAAAAAAAGCTAATAGACGTATGTGAGATATCGTTCTGCAATCCAGTTGATTCCAGTTTTTTGATTCCAGCCTTTTCATTCAGGTTGTTGATCACCAATCATTGCAGTCATCAAGCTGGATGGTTTTTTCGTCCTCTTCCGAGAGACCATGCCAGCGACAGCCCACCTTGGTGCAGATATGAAGGGGAATGATCTTTGTCAGGGCTGCGATCAGGATCTTTGCCACCGGTGTTTTACAATTCTCGCACACCAAGCTCGTGTCAATAAGCGATTCCTGGCAGTACGGACAAATGATGTCTTCCACGGTCTGTCCTTCGGGCAGGCTGATCGAGGACCGCCGGCTGAAGATGCAGAGATAGGGGCTCAGACGAACTTCTCCGATTTCACCCTTGCTGTTGACGATATCAAAAACCGCGTTTTCACCCTGGTTGAGACTCAAGTTGCAATGCGGACAGTAACATTTGAGATACGTGCCGCAGGAGATGAGTTCCTTTTCAGATTCGGGTGCGGTATATGCATCACTATTCATTCTTCACCCCACGTTGGTCAAGTTAAATATATTTTATGGATGGGAGTACCCCATTGAAAGAGCATTATTTGTTTTTCAAACATTTGCATATGTTTTATTCGCTGAGATCATACCGTTGCCTGGGTATGAGCTTATTATCGGGATAACTTCTCCGCACAATAGGGACAGAAGTTGGGGGACCGTCCAAATTTGAGCTCCATCCCGCAGAATGGACAGATCTTGTATCCGTCATGGGTCATTCCGTTTTGTGTTTGCCGCCCCTCGCCTCCCCCCCGGAGTCGTGTCGTTCTATCGGGTTCATGATTTTCATTCAATACACTATTCTGGTTCAGAGAGCTTCCGTGACCGTCTGCACTTTCGATTTCCATTTCCTCTTCCGGAACATCTACCCAGGCATCATTGGAGTCCTGTAAAAAGCTGTTATCGGAATCATCACCACTTGTCCCGAATGGCTCCTCCGTGGACCCTGCCTTTGATCCATCCCTGATCTCGAGATTCAATCGTTCTTTCATGCCCTTGATTCCCTCCGGGGACTGATCCATGACCTCGTTCCGCTTTTCCGTTCCCTGGTGCCTGCTCCGATGGATTATACTATCCCGGGTCTCACCTCTTCCGATGCGGCTTCTGCTGATGACACTGTCCTTGATGATGGTCTCCTGCTTCAGGTTCAGATTATTGGCAAGGATCTGCGGTGTGGCCTGAGAGGATGAAGCTGGTTCCTTAGCCTTGTTCCTTAATCGTCCCGCCTCCTCCCACTGACTCTTCATTTCATAGATCACGGCAGCATCCTCGAACCTTCCCGCTTTCTCGTAATTCTTCACAACCACCTTCCAGTTGGGACCTTCCTTGATGGCGCGTAAGCTCTTAGCCGCCCGTCGGGATCGCATCTTCTCCAGATTCGGTACTGCCCTGGGATCTCCTATGTTGCCAAGAGCCCAGACTGCATTCTCACGAACGGTGGCTGCCGGATCATCAAGCGCCCGGATGATCTCAGGTACCATTTTCTGCTGCTTCGTCCTTCCCAGGACATTGATGACATTCTGACGGACCAGTTGATTCCTTCCGCTGATCGCTTTCCTAAGCTCGGGAAGTGCAGCTTCACCGATTGAAGTCACTGCTTCCACTGCTTTAATCCTGACCTCCTTTTCTTTGTCTGCCATGGAGAGGATCAGGGGTTTCACGATATCCGGGCCTCCGATCTGTCTCAGGGCCCAGATGGCCTGTATCCGAACGGTGGGGTCCGGATCATTGAGTGTCCACTGCAGGGAGTTCACACAGGAGGGTTCTCCCAGAGCTCCCAGAGCCTGAATAGCCTCGATACGAACGGGCCGATAATCATCCCGAAGAGCGTTGAGCAACGCTCGATAGGCTATGGGGTCCCTCATCCTTCCCAGAGCCGCCACAGCATTCCTCCTGATCTCCTGGTCGGAGTATGTCGTTGCACCGATAAGACCAGTGATATTTCCTGATGCCACCAATCGCGGGATGTTCGGTCTGAAAACTACCATGAATTATTCACCTTTCAACATTGATACTGACTTTCAAACAGTTGTTATCATCTTTATTATTCTTTACTGTTATTTCTCTGGATAAATCCGGTATCGAAGGTTCAAAATTATCTCTCTGCGCGGGCTTTTTCATAAGACCAACATTCTTAAATATCACAATCAGAAATGCGCTTTCACTCTACACGGGTGTAGTGTAGCCTGGTTATCACTTAAGCTTGCCAAGCTTGGAACCCGGGTTCAAATCCCGGCACCCGTATTTACTCTAATGGCAATTAATATATATTTAATGGCGTTTAAGGGGACTATGAAAGTAAGTGTCCCCGATTCAAACGTCAAAAAAATCGGTCGTCCGAAGAAATCTGAGACGACGGTTAAGCGCCAGATAAACGTCTATCTTCCCAACATGGTGATGGTTGAAGAATGGAAAAACCTCGCTAAACAAAGCGATATTTCGTTATCCAGGTGGGTGCAGGAACATGTGGAGACTTCGATCCAGCGGAATGGAGAAGGATCTCGGTATTCTCGGAAAGATTTGATCGATCGAAACATGGAACTTGAAAAAGAGAACCGGAATTTGATGCAGGAAAATGAAATGAAATCCAAGGCCTACGAAGCCCTTGACAGGGAGCTCCAGAATCTACGAACAAAACCCTTTCTTGACCCAGCATATCAAGGTTTTCGCTTCATGAACCGGGAATTGGTAAAAACATTCAGGGAACGAAAGAAGATCGGATATGATGAACTATTGTCTATCCTTAAAGTGAATCCGATGGAAATTGAAAACGTTAAGGCAATAAATAATCTCATTGAGATTCTTGTGAATATGGGGATTCTGGAGCAGGACCTTAGAGGTTGGAGGTGGATAAAATGAACCGTGAATATTCATTGATAATAGACGATTTCGTCGATGATTGCGAATTGCGAAACTGGACCAGTGAATCTATTCGAAGATACAAATCATGTTTGAAGATATTTTCAGGATATCTTCAAAGCCGAGGTGTGATTTTCAAGGATGTAGATAAACATGTATTGAAAGAATTCCTTCGACATTTGAAAAATGAAAGAAAAGTGAAAGCAACAACAGTTGAAAACTATTTTGCGGCAATAAATGCTCTGTTTGAATATCTGGTTGATGAAGGTCTGGTCACTTTTAATTTCGTTCCACGTTTCAGAAAAAAATACCTTAACGGATACAAAATGGAGGATGGAAACGGTGGGAGAAGAAAGATGATCAACCCGAATGAGATGAGTGAATACATCAATTCAATAATGAATCCTCGTGACAAAGCAATTGCTACTGTATTAGTAAAAACAGGAATCAGGAGAGGCGAGCTTTCGGACATTGACCTTGAAGATATTGATTGGAGAACAAATTCAATTGAACTGAAAGATAAGAAGAAAAGGAGTAATACTACGGTCTTTTTCGATGATGAATGTTCAAAAATCCTGAAACAGTGGTTAATAATCCGAGATACAATGTATATCAAGGATGATAACGATGCATTATTTATCGGTCAGGGAGGAAGACGTTTAGGTCGCCATGGGATCTCTGTAGCAATTGTCCATTGGGCCAAAAGGAAAGGGATTTATGATACCACATCAAAAGAAAATAAAGACCATTTTTCACCTCACAATATGAGACATTGTTTTACAACGTATCTCCTGGAAAATGGAATGGACAGGGAATATGTAAAAGAGCTCCGTGGTGATGCTCGAAAGGATGCAGTAGATATCTACAATCATATCTCAAAGGAGAAGCTAAGGGAGGCGTACCTGGCAGCGATGCCGCAGTTTGGGCTGTGATAATCGAATAATATCGGTTTCTGCAACCATTAATGTTTACCTACTTCTTCGGGGGATCTAGGGAAAAACCAGAGGCAGATTTCTTTATCAATAATCTTACGAAAGGAAAGATTGGGAAGAAGCTTGAAATCCTAAACGTTGGGAAGAACTTCAAAATCCAATGCCGGTAACCGGTGGAAAAATCTCAGGTGTCTTCACCCTTCTGGAAGTGGTATTGAAAAACCTCTGGAATCTCAGACGAGTGGAGAATGACGTTCATTTGGTAAATGTAACAATTCTCACCTCATTACATTCAAAGAGTAATCAATTAATAAATTGGGAATGCCAAGAGAGGGAATATAACAGTGGTTTTGGGGTCAATAAATTAAGTGAAGGGAAAGGGAAATCCTTTGCAGATAAGGGAAGTAGACGTTTCTTATGAATATTTCGGTTTCTAACGAAATCGAGCATATCTTCGAGATATTTTGATCGGATGGAGCACTAGGACCTTATGAGGTCCCAAGGTGATATGTAATCGGCTTGAGGGTCCTTTTATTGAATAGATTTGTGTGCTGGGGATATTGTATCAATACATTAACTAAGTGTTAAAGTGGTGCTGGGGACGGGTTCGTCCGGACCTTTTTCCCTTATTTCGAAGTGCATCAATTCTATCGGATTGATTTATTCTCAGCGAAAAAACGTCCACGAAAACGGGTACAGTAGAAAAGTTCTTCATCCATTCCCCGCTCACTTCATTTTTCACTCCATGAAAAAGAAACGATGCCGGGGACAGGGCGTATCCTTTGGATTTACTAGTAAACTCTCTTCTCGGGGATTATCGAAATCTCCTTTCCAGATAAGGAAAGTAGACGAATTTGATAAGGTTTTCGATTTGAGGCCAATTTGTAATGGAATTTGGTATTAATCTGGCAAGATGAGGCACGAGACCCAATAAAGGTCCGTTAAAATGACCTAATGAAATAGTACCTTATATTTTCGATTGTCAAGTAGTGTCAACGGCGGCTTAAAAATCCCCAATAATGGCGGGTTAAAATTCCCCACCC
>CAZTGJ010000047.1:0-14919 GCA_964613025.1 uncultured Thermoplasmata archaeon
GTGGGACGGAAATTGCAGCCGCGGATGTCAACGGTTGAGCTGACGGCGTGGATCGGATCCATCTCAAAAGCCGCAAAGGTACAGTTGAGTATGTCGAGATCCGATTCGAAAGCGTAAATCCCGTGTCCGGTGATCCCGAATCCATATCCCGAGTAGATGGGGGGGAAGGGAACACCTGTTGTGTGATTCCTATCATCTTCATCGCAAGTCACGTCGAAGATCCGACCGGAAGCACCATTGAAATTCATTGCGTTAGCCGAAATGTTATAGAAACCATTCGTATCAATATCAAAGTTGCTGTCCACCATGACAATTGCATCCTCGGTGATGTTCCAGAAGTTGCAGTTCGAAATGGTGACGTTGCTATCCTCAGCGTAAATCGCATTGTCCCGTATCCTGAAGAAATTCATTCCGTCAATGGTAACCTCACACTCTTCGAACTCGAAGCCGGACTGGAATGTTTTCACCCACCAGAGGTTGAATCCCAGCCTAGAATTCTCGAGAATTATCGTGCTTTTTTCTGCGATAATTTGATTGTCCGCTTGTGATGACGAAACTCTGAAATCTTCCCCCAGATACAGGTATGACGAAACAGCGTGGATTGGGAGGGCTCCATTGGTTGAGGTGAGTTTGGTTCTATTTAGCCCAATGAATGTGGAATCCTGAATGAATAAGGCAGCGTTACTGTCGGAACTCGATGTTACGGTCAATCGATCCGCATTGATGGTTGAGGCGGTCATTGCCAAAACATCGCTGTCCGTTGTATTGGAATAAGTGTAAATGGTTCCCCGGCTCCAATCAATCGTACAGTTGAAGAGGGACAGTGCGGTTGTTTGTTCACTTGAAAAGCCTACACCCTCAAACGTGAGATTCTTGTCTGTAATGTAGGCGGTGTATCTGAGGTTTATGCTTGAATCCAGCAGTGACAGGGTTGGGGATGAAGAATTCACGTACATGTTATCTGCCCAGGAGATATGGCTCTCGTTCATAAGGAGGGTGCCTTCGACCTCGACAGACCCTATGTAGAAACCATTGTTCCCACTATAAATTAACGTGATAAAGCCATTCTCTCCCCTGGTCATATTAAGGATCCCACCTTTCTCGATGTAGAGCCCGAATCCACTTTCATCGGTAAAATTGATGGAGGTGTTGTACAAAGTCAGCTCTCCGCCATCCTTGATGATGATATTTCCATCGATCTTGATGTGATCATAATGTTCGATTATGGTAGGTTCGGCCGGTGGAGGATTCTCGATGGCCTCGACCCAGTCGGTCTCGTTACCGATGTAGTTCCCAGGGCTGTCGATGATCCAGTCCCCATGCTCCGGCGGATCGGAGTCTTCTCCCTTCCTCTCTGCCTGAGCACCCGGGAATATCATAAATAGTGCAGCCGCAAGCAGAATTGCCACGGTCATGATCAGTATTGATCGTCGATATGTCATACTTCCTTCCCCACGTATGTGCAATATAAAATTAATCATCTCTCTCAATTATTGTATATATCATTTATGGTCTGATCATCTTTATTACAACAGGCTTCAGGGTGACTTCTTGTCTTATTCTTCATCGGAAATATCTTCCCCGCCCTGCCCCATAGTGGTCCCTCTATAAGTCGTAGTCCCTGTTGCCATCTTCTTCGTCCACCGAGTCGTAGCTCTAGTAGCCATCTTCATCCCTCCCCTCATTCTCATAAGGTACGAACTCCTCGATGACCTCATGATATCGTATTCCTCGTCGTCCTCTGAGTAGTCTGATTCATGTAGCGATCTTCGATGTGTTCAATCTTCTTCGCGCATTTCCCCTCTCCTGGTGGTAGAGAGGGAGGAGTGTATTACGTATGGGGAAGATGAAGAAGACAGTGAACTGCTTCAGAACCATATATAATATTTCCCGAAAACTGACGTTGTCCTGAAAGGTGTTAGATAGGAGGGGCTGCTCCGAGCATTCCATGAGCAATGTGCAAAACCTGGAATTCATGATTGAGATCCTCTATCTGAAGGGAAAGGCTCGCATGTTGGTGGGAGAGGAGGGGCAAGCGGAACTGCGTTTTCTGCAGGCAAGGCAGACGTAGTTGTAGGATCACCGAACGAACATCATGAGCTGTTACGGAGTCAATAAATTAGGGATGTATGATATAATATTTCATTGTGGGGGAGAGGGTGCAAGTGGGAGGAGAAGCAGATTGACCATGAGAACAAGCAAGGGGTGGTGGGAGAAGGAACGACGCGGGAAAGACGTGAAATCAATCCGCACCGAAAAATATCAAACCCTGAGTTAGGGTTGGTCAGATCCCTTTCTCTTTCCGGTCAGAGTTACAGCAGCTGCAACGACCCCGAGGATCACCATGATCACCAGCGCCACGATGAGAATACCAGTAATGTCGGTTTCCTCTGATGTCTCTCCTCCGCCCTTGGATTCCACAACAAGATTGTCGTCAATATGGATATTGTTCGATGGATTGGTCTCGTCATTTTTCTGGGTGGGATTGATCTCAGCAGACACAGTATGATTTCCCGGCTTCGCATGCCAGGAGACCTTGATCCGCTGTTCCGAGTTTGCCGGAATAGTAAGCCCGTCAGAGGTTCGAATAATGTTTCCGATGTAGAGCACGAGATTGATGGGAGGAGTTGTATAAGGGCCGGTATTCTTCACCACAACGGTGAAATTGACCCAGTCGTCCTCCCTCACATTTGAGGGTACTTCAATATCCGTGATGCTGAGATCGTAGAGTATTCCAACGACGAACCACTGGACCTTGTCAACATGATCGAACCCGTCGTATGCCCGTACCGTGATCTTGTGGGTGTCGGGGGACAGCAATCCACGGGTCCAGAAATGCTCGAAGCTGGTGAAGTTCCCCAGGGATTCATTCAGGAGGAGCCATGGTCCGTCATCAAGCCTGATCTTCACCCACTCCACCTTGAAATCATCCACTGCGGTTCCCTGGACGGTAAGTCCGAGTTCAGTGACATCATGATCGAAATCCACGGAGGGCAGTGATTCCTCGTTTGGTGAATTGAGAAGGATGGTCACGCTGTCACTGAGATATCCGTACCCGTAGGTGGCATTATAGGTGAGGGTGTGATAGCCGTCCGGATACTTTGAGGTATCCAGCGTGGATTTGAAAATGGTGCCCAAGTTGGACATGGCTAACATTGGGCCGTCGTCCACCTGATATCTGATTGAAGTCAGATCGTGGAAGGCATTAACCTTAACTTCAACAGTATAGAGGGGTATGGTTCCGGTGATATTGATGAATTCGTCAGCAAAGGGATGAAGCCATTCGAGTTCCGGAGGATTGACCACCGTCACTGTGACGTTGAACCAGTCGGAAAGGTCATATCCGGAAGGATTGCTGTTGGTGCAGATCGCGGAGATGATATGCTCACCGTTTGGATATTTGTCCTGTCCCTTGGTGGAATCATACACCGTTGTTTCCCAAATGAAGCTCCAGATTAGGATTTCACCGTTATTGGTGATGTCCGCTACCGTTACCGCAAGATCATCGATCCTCAATTGGATGTCGAGATCGTTCTCATAATCGTCCTCCGCATACCCTGTTATGACATAGGTTCCATTTATGAACTCCATGTCAATGGGATAATCAATCACGATCTGCGGTCGTGATAATACGGAGAAGGCTTCCTGGATGAAGAACTCGTTATTGGTCTCGTCCCGTTCCATGAGGATATTCTCGGGATCAACAATAATCTTGAACATGTAATCCCCAAGGGGTGCGTCCACCGGGGTAAAAGTGGTGTACATCGTGTGGTTCCCACCGTCGAAAAGACCGGGAATACTCATGATCGTAGAACCGAACCAGGTCCAGTCCAGGGTATCGTTCAATGCGAAATAATAGCTGATATTAACGTTAATCGCCCACCCCTCTCCAAAGTTCCTGAGAACCACGGTGATCTCGATCTCCTCTCCCTGGAGAACTCTTGGGAATATCCCGGCGCTCTTCACGCTGAGCTCGGATGTGGAAACATTGAGGACTACCTCAAGGTTCTGAGACCGGGTGATGTTCACATCGAGTTCCCTGGTGATAGTGAAGTTATAGGTCCGGTATTCTTTTGAGACAACAAGATGATAATCGTTGAAGGAATGATTCTCGAAGGATTCGTCCCCCCGGTCCGTATGCCTGAATATCTCGTATCCCGGTACCGTGAAGGGTGCTCTCACCCATCCGCCGATAATGGTGGAGGTTATCCTGGTGTCCTCCCCGACATTGTTGGAGAGGTTGACATCGACATCTGCAACCCCGGCACCCAGTTCGTTCACCACTTTAACGTACAGAGTGAACTTTACCTGGAAGGTACGGCCGTCGGAGAAATTGTTGAGTTGGGTGAAATCGGTGAGATCCATGGGCACCATATTCAGGGCTACCATATCGAATCCCCCATCACGGTACGGGTTGTTGAAGCTGTTTTCGATGATCTGGCCTGTGGAATTATCCATGTAGATACCGTTCACTTCGGTGTCGTCAAGCCATCCGGTGGGACGGAAATTGCAGCCGCGGATGTCAACGGTTGAGCTGACGGCGTGGATCGGATCCATCTCAAAAGCCGCAAAGGTACAGTTGAGTATGTCGAGATCCGATTCGAAAGCGTAAATCCCGTGTCCGGTGATCCCGAATCCATATCCCGAGTAGATGGGGGGGAAGGGAACACCTGTTGTGTGATTCCTATCATCTTCATCGCAAGTCACGTCGAAGATCCGACCGGAAGCACCATTGAAATTCATTGCGTTAGCCGAAATGTTATAGAAACCATTCGTATCAATATCAAAGTTGCTGTCCACCATGACAATTGCATCCTCGGTGATGTTCCAGAAGTTGCAGTTCGAAATGGTGACGTTGCTATCCTCAGCGTAAATCGCATTGTCCCGTATCCTGAAGAAATTCATTCCGTCAATGGTAACCTCACACTCTTCGAACTCGAAGCCGGACTGGAATGTTTTCACCCACCAGAGGTTGAATCCCAGCCTAGAATTCTCGAGAATTATCGTGCTTTTTTCTGCGATAATTTGATTGTCCGCTTGTGATGACGAAACTCTGAAATCTTCCCCCAGATACAGGTATGACGAAACAGCGTGGATTGGGAGGGCTCCATTGGTTGAGGTGAGTTTGGTTCTATTTAGCCCAATGAATGTGGAATCCTGAATGAATAAGGCAGCGTTACTGTCGGAACTCGATGTTACGGTCAATCGATCCGCATTGATGGTTGAGGCGGTCATTGCCAAAACATCGCTGTCCGTTGTATTGGAATAAGTGTAAATGGTTCCCCGGCTCCAATCAATCGTACAGTTGAAGAGGGACAGTGCGGTTGTTTGTTCACTTGAAAAGCCTACACCCTCAAACGTGAGATTCTTGTCTGTAATGTAGGCGGTGTATCTGAGGTTTATGCTTGAATCCAGCAGTGACAGGGTTGGGGATGAAGAATTCACGTACATGTTATCTGCCCAGGAGATATGGCTCTCGTTCATAAGGAGGGTGCCTTCGACCTCGACAGACCCTATGTAGAAACCATTGTTCCCACTATAAATTAACGTGATAAAGCCATTCTCTCCCCTGGTCATATTAAGGATCCCACCTTTCTCGATGTAGAGCCCGAATCCACTTTCATCGGTAAAATTGATGGAGGTGTTGTACAAAGTCAGCTCTCCGCCATCCTTGATGATGATATTTCCATCGATCTTGATGTGATCATAATGTTCGATTATGGTAGGTTCGGCCGGTGGAGGATTCTCGATGGCCTCGACCCAGTCGGTCTCGTTACCGATGTAGTTCCCAGGGCTGTCGATGATCCAGTCCCCATGCTCCGGCGGATCGGAGTCTTCTCCCTTCCTCTCTGCCTGAGCACCCGGGAATATCATAAATAGTGCAGCCGCAAGCAGAATTGCCACGGTCATGATCAGTATTGATCGTCGATATGTCATACTTCCTTCCCCACGTATGTGCAATATAAAATTAATCATCTCTCTCAATTATTGTATATATCATTTATGGTCTGATCATCTTTATTACAACAGGCTTCAGGGTGACTTCTTGTCTTATTCTTCATCGGAAATATCTTCCCCGCCCTGCCCCATAGTGGTCCCTCTATAAGTCGTAGTCCCTGTTGCCATCTTCTTCGTCCACCGAGTCGTAGCTCTAGTAGCCATCTTCATCCCTCCCCTCATTCTCATAAGGTACGAACTCCTCGATGACCTCATGATATCGTATTCCTCGTCGTCCTCTGAGTAGTCTGATTCATGTAGCGATCTTCGATGTGTTCAATCTTCTTCGCGCATTTCCCCTCTCCTGGTGGTAGAGAGGGAGGAGTGTATTACGTATGGGGAAGATGAAGAAGACAGTGAACTGCTTCAGAACCATATATAATATTTCCCGAAAACTGACGTTGTCCTGAAAGGTGTTAGATAGGAGGGGCTGCTCCGAGCATTCCATGAGCAATGTGCAAAACCTGGAATTCATGATTGAGATCCTCTATCTGAAGGGAAAGGCTCGCATGTTGGTGGGAGAGGAGGGGCAAGCGGAACTGCGTTTTCTGCAGGCAAGGCAGACGTAGTTGTAGGATCACCGAACGAACATCATGAGCTGTTACGGAGTCAATAAATTAGGGATGTATGATATAATATTTCATTGTGGGGGAGAGGGTGCAAGTGGGAGGAGAAGCAGATTGACCATGAGAACAAGCAAGGGGTGGTGGGAGAAGGAACGACGCGGGAAAGACGTGAAATCAATCCGCACCGAAAAATATCAAACCCTGAGTTAGGGTTGGTCAGATCCCTTTCTCTTTCCGGTCAGAGTTACAGCAGCTGCAACGACCCCGAGGATCACCATGATCACCAGCGCCACGATGAGAATACCAGTAATGTCGGTTTCCTCTGATGTCTCTCCTCCGCCCTTGGATTCCACAACAAGATTGTCGTCAATATGGATATTGTTCGATGGATTGGTCTCGTCATTTTTCTGGGTGGGATTGATCTCAGCAGACACAGTATGATTTCCCGGCTTCGCATGCCAGGAGACCTTGATCCGCTGTTCCGAGTTTGCCGGAATAGTAAGCCCGTCAGAGGTTCGAATAATGTTTCCGATGTAGAGCACGAGATTGATGGGAGGAGTTGTATAAGGGCCGGTATTCTTCACCACAACGGTGAAATTGACCCAGTCGTCCTCCCTCACATTTGAGGGTACTTCAATATCCGTGATGCTGAGATCGTAGAGTATTCCAACGACGAACCACTGGACCTTGTCAACATGATCGAACCCGTCGTATGCCCGTACCGTGATCTTGTGGGTGTCGGGGGACAGCAATCCACGGGTCCAGAAATGCTCGAAGCTGGTGAAGTTCCCCAGGGATTCATTCAGGAGGAGCCATGGTCCGTCATCAAGCCTGATCTTCACCCACTCCACCTTGAAATCATCCACTGCGGTTCCCTGGACGGTAAGTCCGAGTTCAGTGACATCATGATCGAAATCCACGGAGGGCAGTGATTCCTCGTTTGGTGAATTGAGAAGGATGGTCACGCTGTCACTGAGATATCCGTACCCGTAGGTGGCATTATAGGTGAGGGTGTGATAGCCGTCCGGATACTTTGAGGTATCCAGCGTGGATTTGAAAATGGTGCCCAAGTTGGACATGGCTAACATTGGGCCGTCGTCCACCTGATATCTGATTGAAGTCAGATCGTGGAAGGCATTAACCTTAACTTCAACAGTATAGAGGGGTATGGTTCCGGTGATATTGATGAATTCGTCAGCAAAGGGATGAAGCCATTCGAGTTCCGGAGGATTGACCACCGTCACTGTGACGTTGAACCAGTCGGAAAGGTCATATCCGGAAGGATTGCTGTTGGTGCAGATCGCGGAGATGATATGCTCACCGTTTGGATATTTGTCCTGTCCCTTGGTGGAATCATACACCGTTGTTTCCCAAATGAAGCTCCAGATTAGGATTTCACCGTTATTGGTGATGTCCGCTACCGTTACCGCAAGATCATCGATCCTCAATTGGATGTCGAGATCGTTCTCATAATCGTCCTCCGCATACCCTGTTATGACATAGGTTCCATTTATGAACTCCATGTCAATGGGATAATCAATCACGATCTGCGGTCGTGATAATACGGAGAAGGCTTCCGGGATGAAGAACTCGTTATTGGTCTCGTCCCGTTCCATGAGGGTATCCTCGGGATCAATGATGATCTTGAACATGTAATCCCCAAGGGGTGCGTTCACCGGGGTAAAAGTGGTGTACATCGTGTGGTTCCCGCCGTCGAAAAGACCGGGAATACTCATGATCGTAGAACCGAACCATGTCCAGTCCAGGGTATCGTTCAATGCGAAATAATAGCTGATATTGACGTTATTCGCCCACCCCTCTCCAAAGTTCCTGAGAACCACGGTGATCTCGATCTCCTCTCCCTGGAGAACTCTTGGGAATATCCCGGCGCTCTTCACGCTGAGCTCGGATGTGGAAACGTTGAGTACCACTTCAAGGTTCATTGACCGGGTGATGTTCACATCAAGTTCCCTGGTGATGCTGAAGTTGTAGGTCCTGTATTCTTTTGAGACAACAAGATGATGATCATTGAAGGAATGGTTCTCGAAGGATTCGTCCCCCCGATCCGTATGCCTGAATATCTCGTATCCCGGAACCGTAAATGGTGATCGAATCCACCCTCCGATAATGGTGGAGGTTATCCTGGTGTCCTCTCCGATGTTGTTGGAAAGGTTGACATCGACATCCGAAACCCCGCCGCCGAGTTCGTTCACCACTTTGACATAAAGGGTGAACTTCGCCTGGAAGGTACGTCCGTCGGAGAAATTGTTGAGCTGGGTGAAATCAGTGAGATCCATGGGCACCATATTCAGGGCTACCATATCGAATCCGCCATCACGGTACGGGGTGTTGAAGGTGTTTTCGATAATCTGGCCTGTGGAATTATCCATGTAGATACCGTTCACTTCGGTGTCGTCAAGCCATCCGGTGGGACGGAAATTGCAGCCGCGGATGTCAACGGTTGAGCTGACGGCGTGGATCGAATCCATTTCCATGGCCGAAAAGGTACAGTTCAGGATATCGAGATCTGAATCATGAGCATATATTCCATACCCGGTGACCCCGTACCCATACCCAGAGTAGATAGGTGGGTATGGGCGTCCGGTGGTCCAGTTCCGATCATCCTCGTCCATGGTGACATTGAAGATCCGACCGGAGACACCATTCAAGTTCATGGCATTGGCGGAAATATTGTAGAAACCAAGCGTATCTATGTCAATGTTGCCGTTCTCCATGAAAATTGCATCCTCGGTGACATTCCAGATATTGCAGTTCGTGATCGTGATATCGGTATCCTTCGCTTCGATGACATGGGTATTAATCCTGAAGAACTCGATCTCCTCCATCGTGACATCGCAGCCGTCAAATTCGAATCCTCCGAAGAAGATAGTGCTGACCCAGTAAGCATATCCAAAAACCGCTGTCTGGAGTTTGATTGTGGAATCCTCACCATAGATGAGCCTGTCACCTCTTGAAAATAACTGGAACCCATCGTAGAGGTGGAGGTACGAACCGGATGTCACGTAGACAGGGATGCCCTGGCTTGTGGAAGAGATCCGGCATTCGCCAGTCCCATTGAACCAGGAGGATTCAAGATAGAGCCCTGCATTGCGGTCAGAAGATGTGACGATTCTGAGTCGGGTAGCATTGATTCTGGAGTCTCTGACGGAAAGGACATCGGATTCGGTATCGTTGGAGAAGGAATTGAGGGTGACCCAGTTCAAGTCCATCGTACAGTTGTCAAGGGAGAGGGCGGTCCCAGCCCAGCTCGTCATGCTGATATTGGTGAAGCTCAGGGTCTGATCCCTGATCTGGACATGGTTAAGTGTGGTGAAGTGTGACTCAATTAGCAGTAGGGTAGGGGTAGAGGAGTTGACGTATATGACATCAATTCTCTCGAGGTAGCTCCTGTTCATGCTGAGGGATCCCTCTAGCTTGAAGTATCCCACATACGAACCGTTGTTGTTGTGGATCTTCGTTACGGACATTAACTCATTCCCTTTCTCCATGATGAGTGACCCGCCTTCCTCTATGATGATATGGTAACCGCTGTGGTCCGTCATGTTGAGGGTAGTGTTGAGGAGGGTGAGTTCTCCGCCATTCCTGATGATGATATTACCATCGATCTTGATGTGATCCTCATGAAAGATATCGGTAGGTTCGGCCGGAGGAGGATTCTGGATTATCTCGTGCCAGTCCGTCTCGTTTCCGATATAGTTCCCAGGACTGTCAATGATCCAGTCTCCATGGTCCGGCGGATCGGAGTCTTCTCCCTTCCTCTCTGCTTGAGCACCCGGGAATATCATAAATAGTGCAACCGCAAGCAGAATTGCCACGGTCATGATCAGTATTGATCGTAGATACGTCATATTTCGTTCCCCTATACTAATATAAATAAATATATTGCCTTCCCCATTATTGCATTTAATGTTTTTGACGGGACCGCCCGCATGAGAAAAAGCAGGTTTCAGGATGACATCCGGACCTGCCTGACTTTAGAAATGTCGTCTTCCCCCCCCGCCCCATGGTTGTCATCCTCGAAGTCGTTGTCCCGGTATTGGTCGTCATCATCACCCTCGGAGTTGTAATCCACGTAGTTTTCCTCCTCCACCTGCTCATCCTTCCCATTCTCCTCCACCTGCTCCTCCCCCTCTTCGAAGTCGAAGTCCTGAAGGTCTTCTACATCCTCTTTGGGATCATGGCATCGGTAGTCCTCTTCATTCTCCCCCTCGGAATCATGGCCATATCAGTCGTCACCGTCATCAGAATCGTAATCCCGGTAGTTCTCTTCATCATCATCCTCGGAATCGTGGACACTTCAATCCTCATCATCAGAATCCTAGTCACAGTAGTCCTCTTCATCATCATCCTCGGAATCGTAGTCACGGTAGTCCTCTTCATCATCATCAGAATCGTAATCCCTGTAGTCTTCATCATCCCCGGAATCGCTCTCTCCATAATCATCCTCATCCTTATCCTCATAGTCTTCGGATGCGAACTCCCTTTTGGTCGAGGAAGAAGAGCGCCTTCCATGCCTGCCTGCGGGTTGCTCCTCCGATCTGAATCTGGATGTCCCAAAGTAGGCAACCCCTGCCGCGCCACCCAGAATAATGGCAATGATTGCAACATAGGTCCTCATATTGCTTTCCGAATCATCCTCGGGAGTTTCAATTTCAAGAGCATCCACGTAGAGAATTCCTCCATCCAGATAGAGGTTGTTGGTAGGATCCCGCTCATAGTTCTTCTGACTCGGATTGATCCCCGCTGAAATGGAGTGGTTCCCGGGTTTGGCACGCCACGAGACCTGAATGGGAAGGTCGGAATTTGATGGGATCGAGATGTTGTGTATGGTCCTCATCAAATGCCCGATGTAGAGATTCAGATCCACGGGTGGGGATGCATAGGGTCCGGTATTGCGGGCTTCCACCGTGAAATTGATCCAATCTCCTTCAAGAACATAGGATGGGAGAGTGATATCGAGGAGCGTGAGGTCGTAAAAGAACTGAACCTGGAACCAAAGAACGATATTCCAACTGTCGAATCCGTCGGATGCCTCGATGGTAACATTATGGGTATCGGGGGTGAGTAATTCAAGGGGCCAGAAGTATTCGAATTCCGATGTGTTGCCCCCGGAATCATCAACGATGATCCAGGATTCGTTGTCCAGCCGAACCTTCACCTGGGTGATCATGTAATCATCCCATGCAGTACCGGAAACCGTGAGACCATCATCCGTGACTTCGTGGTCAGCAAAAATCAGGGGAAGTGTTTCGTCACTGGGAGAGTTCAGCAGGAAACTCAGGGTATCCGATTCATTCCCATAGCCCCATACCCCGATGCACTCCATGGAGTGGGGGCCGTCACTGAACTTGGAGATGTCCAGATTATAGCGGTAGGTGCTCCCGAATGGTGACATGTATCGGTAGGGTCCACCGTCGATCCGAAGTTTGACATTGGAGAGATCCCGGAAATCGAGGACCTGGACCTCGACCCGGTAGAGGGGAACTCCCTCCGTGATATTGATGAACTCACCATCCTGGGGATTTTTGAATGCCAGCTCCGGTGCGTTTGCAACGATCACAGTGGAATTCGACCAGTCCGAAATGTCCAATCCATTGGGGTTGCTGTTCCTGCTGCGGGTGCTCAGGATATGGGGACCGTTGGGGAAGGAATCCCGTCCAAGGGCATCGTCATATCCGGTTGTGTCCCAACTGAAGTTCCAGTAGACCCCGTCGGACTGCTTACTGTAATCAACCACCGTTACAATTGTTCCATCGATACGGAGCTCGATATCAAGATCATTCCCATAATCGTCGGCAACATAGCCACCCACAAGCAGGGTACCGCTGATGATCTCCGATTCCAGAGGATGAGTGATCCTTGCCCTGGGAAGGGTGAACACCTCGAATGTTTCGGGGATGGTGTGGTTATTGTTATCTTCGTGTCGCTCCGGGATCAGGTCCTCAGGATCGATCCTGACCTGCATCGAGTAAACTCCTCTGGCCATATCTGCAGGCAGTGTGATCGACACAAGGTGATGATCACCTCCGTCGAAGATACCGGGAACATCGGTGGAAACCGACCCCAGGCGGGTCCATTCTTCAGAATCCACATCGGAATAGTAGATGCCGATATCGACGTCTTCAGCTTCACCCTCGGCATGGTTCATGATGATCACCGACATCTCCAATGGAGACATCCGGAGGACCATGGGATACCCCCCGGCGCCCTTCACAACAAGATCCGGAGTGGAGACATCAAATATGACGATAAGATCACCGGATCGGTCAATGGTGACCCAGGTGTTTCCGATTATGGAGAAATTGTATCCCGAATACTCCTTGGTCAGTATGAGCTGATAATCGTTGTAACTGTAATTACTGAACTCATCGCCCCGCCCTTGTCCCGAATCCCGGCCATCATCGTCCTTGAATATTTCAAATGCCGGAACATTGAACGGTGATCGAATCCATCCGCCGGTGATGGTCTCGGTGATCTTCCGCCCCTCCCCCCCGTTATTGGTTAGGTTCACCTCCACATGATCGATACCATCTCCCTTGTCATCCGTCACCTTGACGTTAAGGGTGAATCTCTGATGTATGATGCGCCCGTCAGAGAAGTTGTTCCCACCCATGAAACGGTCCATGTCCATGGGAACGAGTGTCTGGGCATAGACATCGAACCCACCCCCCCGGTAGGGGGTATAGAATGTGTTATTGAGGATGGGACCTTTTGAATTATCGAGCCAGATCCCGTGGACTATGGCAATACCGTTATCGCCGGCTGACCTGAACTCGCAGTCTTCAATGATGAAGGGAGTGTTGAGGAGGTGGATAGCATCCATTTCGTGAGCTGAAAATGAACAGTTGATGATGACAGCGTGGGAATCCCGAATGGTAATGGGATGACCGTAGATACCGTAGCCGTAACCCGAGTATATGGGGGGGTAGGGGAGCCCGTTGGTAAAGTTCCGATCGTCCTCATCGAAGATAAGGTCAGTAAGCTGTGCTGTACCATCTTCAAGATTGATAGCATCACCACGGATATTGTAAAAAGCCGTGGAATCAATAGTGAGATCCGAGTCTGTTAGTTCGAGGGCCGTGGAGGTGCTGTTCCAGAATACCGAATCCCGGATGGTAAGATAAGAATCCACAGCAGTGAGTACGGTTCCCCTGATCCGGAAGAAACTGACGTTATCGAAAGTAACATCACAGCCATCGAAGTTGAACCCGGGGATATATAACTTCACACGTGGAGTCATATAGCCGATATTTATATCGAAGATGTGAACCTCGGAATCTGTACATTCCATGAGCGTGTCACCATGGGTGGAAAACCGCCGGAGATCCGTGAGCGTGATGATGGAATCATGAGCCTGAATAGGGATTCCGCGGGCACCGGCTCCGAGGGAAGTGCGATTATAAGCGTTAAAAGTGGAATTGCTCAAAACAACGATCGTATTGTTCACCGAGTATGTGGAAACGCTCACACCGCTGAGATTAACAGATGAATCCCGGATATCCAATATCGGGGCCCAGGTACTGTTTGAAAGTGTATAAGCGGAACCGCCGTTCCAATCCAGGGTGGAATTGGAAACAATCAGTGGTGTATCGAGGTTTGATTCGATAATGGTCTCATTCATTGTAAGATTCTGATTCCGCAGATAGACACTCCTGTTGGTGGAAAGCATGCAATCATTCAGGGATAACTGCGCATCGGAGGAGTTCGCAAAAATGTTCAGCGCATGACCGATATATCCGTTTCTGACCTCGAGCTTCCCGTTGATCTCCACAGACCCGATGAGACTACCGTTATTGTTCATGACTGCGGAAAGATTAGTCATGATGAGCTCCCCTCCTTTCTCGATGGTGAAGGTGAAGCCTTCATGATCGGTCATGTTAATGGTGGTGTTGAAGAGGGTGAGGGAACCTCCGTCCCTGATCACAACGCTGCCGTTCACCTTTACGGATTCATCGAAGAAGGTCAGGTCCTCGGGATCGTCCACTGGATACTCGACCCACAGGGTCTCATTTGCGATGTAGTTGCCTTTGCTGTTGATGATCCATTTCCCCTCCCCCGGAGGATTGGAATCCTCTCCCCGTCTTTCGGCTGTGCTTTGAGGTAGTGTACATACAAGAATGAGAAGTAATGTCATGGCTGATATTAAAATCCACAATCGCTTTAAATTCAACATTGGGCTGTCCTCCAGGTCAAAGGTCAAATCGCGATTTCCACCAAAACAACCAGGCATATTATTTTTTTGGTACAATCCATACAATTTGTGTAGTATGTTCTATGCCTTTTTTAGTTAATTGAAGCGAAACCCTCCCTCCTTCAGGGGGGAGATGAAAGCGTC
>CAZTGJ010000048.1:0-14918 GCA_964613025.1 uncultured Thermoplasmata archaeon
ATAATTGCATTTTTACTGTTGTTCTCAAAGATATTGTCCCTGAGGGTAACATCCTCGGATTGGATGAAGATCCCGTGGGTGTTGTTCAGGAAATGATTCCCTATGATCGCGCAGTAGGAATTGGAAAAGATAACCATCCCCCAATTGTTATTGCGAAATGTACAGTTCGTGATCCGTGCACCTGAATGATGTATTTCAATGGCGTCATCTTCGTTGTTTTCGAATGTGCAGTTCTCAATAGTGGGTGAACTATCCTTGATGAGGATTCCATTTACCAGATTGTGTGCTATGGTGCAGTTGACGATGGACACGTCATCCGAATAGATTTCAATACCCCCATCCCCATTTATACCATCCTCTGGTGCAAAGAGTCCGGAAAAGTATGAATTTTCAAACCTGGCAGTTCCGTATATTTCGAACACGTATCCGTATTTTGTATTACTGCTGATGTTCGAGTCGATCACTTGGAGCTGTCCTCTCTCGGCTACGAAGATGGATATGCTCTTTCTCGTGAGCACCCTCATGGCTATGGTGGAATTCTTAATGGTGAGGCTTGTGCCATTCCTGACATAGATGTTGTCCACCAACTGGAGGGTCTCGTCCTCGATGATTCCTTCGGAGAAGGAGCTCGTCCGGGGAGGTTGATCCTGATCGATACTTACCTCTCGTGAGATGGGTGAATCCAAAGCAAGTCCGATGAGTGTCATAAGGACAAGAATAGCAACCACTGACCCGAATATCCGGGTATCCATGTGGACCTCCATCCCCTCCTTGGGGACGAATCTTTTTGTGAACTCCAAAAGATAACCGCAGATGATGAACAGGAGGAGAGCGAAAGGTGCGCCATAGAGCAGGATCTTTCCTCTGCCGATCTTCATCAATGTGCTTGATGGCCCGCCGAATGTGTCGACAAAGACCAGCATGATGAGGAATGCAAAGCAGATGACGATCCCGATTGCAAGAAGCTGGTAATAGAGGATCTTCCCGGCATATCCGAACTCATTCAATCCCTGGATATTTTGTTGTCTTTTTATCTCACTGTTTATCTTCGGAAGGAATTCCTTGAGACCGGCCCATTTCGCCCCGATCGTCAGATTGATGGACTGGTTTATGAATAGCTGCGCACTTTGCTGATCAAGGGAGGAGGGCCTGATCTCGGAAGGAAATGCACCATAGGGAATGAACACATCCTCAAGCCATATCTCGGGTCCGCTAAGGAACATGCCATGCTCATAGAAGGCAATCGGTTTTCGTTGGTTTGCATGAGGAGAAAGATCATGCCTATCATCAGGAGTCCAAATCCACAACTGAACGGCACCGATGCATTGGAGATATCACTGCCATTAGCCCTGAATATCCAATAAAACGAAAGCGGTAGGAAGATGACGCTGAGGATGAGTGATAGTCCCGCACACAGGATGTTTCCTTTCTTCTCCTTTTTTAACATACTTTCGGGTTCCTGAAAAAGAACCTTTCCTCTGTCCAGGGAGACAGGGATGGGAATTGCTGATCCTTGTGAGGGTGTAAAAGGATCAGGGATACCAGAAAGATTTGAAATATCAGATTGATCAAAGATGTCAGAAATATCAGACCGGTCAGAAATATCAGAAATATCAGACCGATCAGAAATGTCACAAATATCATTGATGAGTGATGATTCATCTGGATCGTGGGACAATATTGCTTTGGATTCAGGCATTAGGGGAGACTTTAATTTCGGTGCTGACTCAGATGGGAGTAATGATGAAAATGGACGTGAATGAGGGAGTGGAGGTGGGGGAGCGGAAAGTTGTGGATCCAGAGGTGCAGCAGGCTTGAGTGAAGTGGGAGTTGGGAGTTGGGTGAAGGGGGAGGGTTGTGGCAATCCGGATGGAGGTTGAGGAGGGGAGAGGGGTGGAGAATGTAGTGCCGATGGTGGAGGGGGGGAGAATGAAGAAGCTAGTAACGAACGCGCTGGTGTCTGAGGGGACGTGGAAAGCGGACCTGGAAGGACTCCACGCACCGAATAACCGGAATTCATAAGCACCGGTAGGTGGGAGAGATTGAGATCATATCTTCCCGAAGAGGAACGAATTACCACACGGTTCCCGAAGAAACCCCTGATCAGATCGATCTCCCTGATATCGTTCCTGAGAATCGATGTCGATCCACCATACATGTCATAGAAATTTATCTTCTCGCTGGTGATCTTTGGATCGGGACCCATCCCACCGGCCATTGTGGGGAATAGTATTCCTAACCGCTCCCTGAAGAACCCAAAAATGGTTATCCCGAAAAACAGCAGTAGGAAAAAAAGTGGATTCGAGTTCATGAATCCATCGAATGCTGGCTCTAAAAGAATCAAGAAAAGGAAAGGAGAGACCAGGATCCCCGAAAAGGCAAGTATTCCGGGAATGTTCCACCGTTCTTTAGGTTGCAGGTTGGATGCCGAAACTTTACCTGGATATGAAGATTGATTTATGGTATGATCTCTGGTGAAATATTCATTATGATACTCGTAATCGCGCTCAATAAAATCCGGATTATACTCCATTTCCGAATAGACGGTAAAAGGAACTGTAAATCTTGACTCCCGGATGGTTTCCAGCTCCGCAACATGATGGTAATCATGGGGATCGAGTTCGGTCCTCACCGATCGGATCTCCTCCCAGGGGATGGTAGTATCCTCGGCATGAATCAAGCTATGTAATTGGGTGAAAGGAAAATGAATCCCCTCTGGTGTGAACTCGGAACGGTAGGCGATAAGTTTTTCCTGAATTTTCCGGTCGATCCTGATCCCTGAAAGGAGAGCAGAGAATGAAAAGGTGAGGAGAATGAGGAGAATGAGGCTGAATAAATGATTCGGGATGTCTGCCGATCGTACCGGGGAGGTATACGGGAGAAATATAATGCAGAGAACGACATTCAGGAAAAGAATGGCAATCACAAAGCGAAGATTTCTTTTCCCACGCATGGTTTCAACATCATTTTTACCCTTAGAGTTCAGTTCTTCCACCACATCCCATCCTTCCTCCCCCCGGAAATAGGTGTAACACATGCTTTCCATCTTTTCAGGAATATAACGAATCATAAGTTTCATGGCCGTGAAGGGATGGCTCAAGACCCTGTAATCCAGTACCTGTTTCCGGATAGGGGCTTCTTTGGTGGAATCCAGTATTATGATTTTCAGATCCCGGGTTATGGAGGATCCAAATCCATGATGTCCAAGCTCAACCCGATCGATCCTGTCCCATGGAACGAAGACCTCCTTACGTCTGATGCCAAGTGATAGTGGTACCCAAACCATGCTCAGCCCTTTCTCATAGATCGCAAGAGGCATAATGGTTAGTATTGAAATCAAGGGGGTTAGGGCAAAGAAGATGAAGAGCAGTCCGATGAGCATAAACACACCTACTGCGGCTCCCGATTCCAGTTCATTTCCCAGAAGGATAATACCAATTCCCAGGAGGATGAAGAACAAGGATGGTCTCGTTGAATGATCAAATTTGAAGGATCGCTTTTGTGCCCAGTCCTCGATGTAGAGCAGTTTCCCTTTTTCCTCTTCCGTGTGGTTGGAATTGATCCAGTCGGGAAGCTTCAATTCAATATATTGGGGTATCTCATTTTTTTCATTTGCTTCCGGTTCCATTGGAATGTGGATTATGTGGAGCTATTAATAATTTTCGTGGGGGGAGGGGTAGGGGAAGTGGGTGGGGGGAACTGCACGTCGGGTGCGGAGGAAATAATGTGGATGATAGGAGGGGGGGATGTGGAAGATATGAATTGGGTAATTGAAGGGATTGAGGGGGATGACGTTTGCTAAATGACATCAGCCGCGAACGATCTTTACAACTCTGTCCACGATCTCCGCAGATTTCCCTGTGTAATTTTCGTACTTCAGCGCTTCCTCGATCTCATCAGAGGTCAGGAGTCCGTTTACCCGTTCATCAACCAGGAGCTGATCCCGAAGGTGACCACCCACTCTAAGTGCCTCCATTGAGCACTGCCGTACCACTTCATGGGCCTCCTGCCTCCCCATCCCCTTTGTTGTCAGCACCATCATGATGCTCTCCGCCATGGGAAGGCCCTTTGACTGCTCCAGATTCCGCTTGATGTTCTCAGGGAATATCCTGAGATTCCTGAATACCTCGTTCATCTTCACAATGATATCGTCTGTGAGGATGCTCACATGAGGCAGGATGAACCGCTCCGCAGAACTGTTGGCAAGATCCCGCTCGTGCCACTGGATCATGTTCTCGAAGGCCGGAGTGACAAAGCTTCGTGCGATCCTGGCCAGACCGGAGATGTTCTCGCAGGTAATAGGATTCTGCTTGTGGGCCATGGTCGAACTCCCGACCTGCTTCTTCACATCGAAGCTCTCTGCCGCCTCCAGGATCTCGCTCCTCTGCAGGTTCCTGATCTCGGTAGCGAACTTTTCCAATGATGCGGCGATGTTCCCGAGATTGAGAACATATTCGGTCATCCTGTCCCGCTGGACTATCTGTGTAGCGGCAAGATCGGTGGAAAGTCCAAGCTTGAACATGACGAATTCCTGGATATCGAATGCATGCTCCCCTTGAGCGGCCATTGAACCGGTAGCTCCTGACATCTTCCCTGCGCATATCCTGTGCTCGGCCTGTGACAGCCGCTCGATGTGACGATGGATCTCCAGTGCGAAGACCGCGAACTTCAGGCCGAATGTGATAGGCACTGCGAACTGACCATGGGTTCTTCCGATGGATACAAGGTCCTTGTGCTTTTCCGCAAGCGCGGCCAAGGTCAGCTCAAGGTCTCTGAGGTTCTTTAGTATAACCTGGATTGCCTGCTTCAGTTGGATGGCATTTGCGGTGTCGATGATATCGTATGAGGTAGCTCCAAGGTGGATGTACTTCCCTGCATCGCCGCACTGCTCACTCAGCGCTTTTACCACGGACATGAGGTCATGTCTGATCTCCGACTCGATCTCCTTCACCCGCTCCAGCTTCACTTTCCCCCCATGGATGGCGTTCCATATGATCCCAGGGGCCTTGGATGGGATGTTCTCAAATTGAGCGTGTGCGTCAACAAGAGTGGCTTCCACGGTGAGCAGGGTGAGCAGACGATTCTCTTCCGAGAAGATGGATTTCATTTCCTCCCTGCCGTAGCGGTAGTCCATTGGACATACGAGTGAGCTCATGGGAGAGGGGTTGACCTATTTTGATAAAAGGATTTTGGTTGCCTCAGTTTCTTTCCTTTCAGTGCGGGGGGCAGCAACTTTTTGGCTCGCATCACGTTCCCCACCCCCCTTGTCGAGTGTATTGCACTCAACCGAACCTCACATAAATGCTCACTCCTCCCCCCACCACACCACCAACAATAAAACCGAGGAATACTCTCATAGGGGCGGTGAACTTACGATGGAGCAAGACAACACATTCACCAGGTATGTTTACCTGTTAACTATGAATCCTGGAAAGCAACTCGATGAGCAGATCATTCGAGCCCATGTGCGGTATCTGAAAGATCTCGAAGAAATAGGGAAATTAGTTTTGTGTGGCCCATTCTCCGATTATAATGGCGGTATGGTTATCTTCAGAGCAAATTCATATGATGATGCACTGGAGGTTGTCAGATCAGATCCTTTCGTCAAGGAAAATTACGAATCTTTCGAACTCCGAACTCTTGAATTATCTTGCAAAGAGAATAATCACATGGGGATGGGGTAGGAATCCATTGGAATGGCGCATAATTTTCTGTGATTTTTTCATTACCTGTTCTTACTCACGGTGGGGGGTGGAACGGGAAATGTCTGGTGGGGGGCCAGGGTTAGGAAACCGGACATGAAAAGACCGACCAATCGATAAAGAGTGAAAGTGACAATTGAAAATAGACCAACGGTAGTTCACGAGTTCACTCGTGGTTGACTGGCCAAGGAGCACACTAATAGTTAAATTAATAATAAAAATAATGAAAGTGGAATCTTAATATAGTTGCGATATTTCCCTAACTCATTTTTTGTAATGAGTACTCCTTTATTAAATGATCTAAAAGCAAAAAAGTCAGCACTTTTAATTGTTGATTGATATTTTACCTCGAAGGGATAGTATTTTTCCTCATGTAAAAGTATAAAGTCAATTTCTTTTTTATTTTTATCCCTATAGTAACATACACTGTCTTTTGGATCAAATAAATCTCTTGGATTCAAACCAAAAGCGAATCTACAAAGATGGTTATAAACAACACCTTCAATGAGTTTACTTTTTACTTCTAAATTTAATATGTTGGCTTTTGCATTATTGAAATAATCCTTTTTCCCATTTGCCCAGCCGTGCAGGGCATGGGAAATAAAAGGATCTTGAATATAGACTTTCTTCATAAATGGATGGATTCTTCTATCATGAATTGAACATCGATAAGAGATATTAGCGATATACAGTTCCTCCAACGCAGTTATGTACTCTTGAACTGTATTGTGGGATTTAACTTCAGTATTTTTTGTTATGCTGTTCCAACTTATTGGGTTGGAAAGAGAATTAAAGATTTCTCTTACAATTTGCTTAAAGTAATGTTCCTTGTAATTATAGCGGTTTAAATCACCAATTATTGCGCTTAGATATACATTAAATAATCTCATAGAAATTTTTCCAGTTGTCTCCAATTCATTAATTGTCGCAGGAATTCCTCCTGATAGTAAATATCTTTCGAAAAGAGAATCGAGTTGCTTTCTATATAAGGAAAGATTTTGAAGAGTTTTATCTCCTTTTCCTTCAAATAAATTTAATATTATTTCCTGTTTATCTGTGGTTTTCGCAACTTTAAAATCAATCATCGTTTCTATTAAGTCAGGCCATCGTAGATTTACAAATTCTGAAAACTTCATAGGGAGTAATATTTTGTCTAAGGGGTCGTCTTCTACCCCGCCTCTTCTCCCAGGCATTCGTTCAGTCGAATGTTTTAAATCCATAGAATGAGACCCTGTGAGAACTATTGTGGAATTTACAAATACCCCTCTGTTTGCAAAGTAGATGATCTCTTTTGACCAATCCTTTACAGAGCAAATTTCATCAAGAAAAATATACTTCCTATCAATTTGATTATCGAGTTTCCAATCAAGATACGTTTGGAGTATTTGATGTAATTCTTCTGCATTGTTTCTTTCACATGACCAAAATAAAATATTTTCCGGTTTGACTTTTTTTTTAAAAAGTAAATCTTTAATTATGATCTTTATTAATGTTGTTTTTCCAACCTGCCGAGGACCCCTTATCGTATAGATTACATCAGTATCGAGTCTAATAAAATGTCGCAAATTTGGGTCCCATTGATGTTCCAATTTGTCTAATTCGACTAATTTGAAATCCTTTTGAATATTATTTTTATCAATCCACCAAGGATTTTGATCTGAAAGTTGACTTATATCAAATATTGCCATATTTTGTAGGAATTAGCAACCCACATATAAATATTTCCATTATTTTTGACAACCAATTTATAAATAAATTATTTTTTATTGACAAAATTAAAGCAGTTCTTACATATTTCTTGACAGTTTGTTGATATTTGAAAATATTAATTATTCTCGGACTTTCATTTCTTATGATACCCCGCAGCTTGCTGTGTGGGACTTTCATTTCCCATTTTCAGGATACCACAGGTTTATGGTGAAGATGAGAATGGTCAGGGTTATTAGTATGGCAACCATGAAAAGCAAGAGCACCTGTCCCCTGAGATCGTCCTCTTCATCATTTCCTTCCTTCTCTTTGACCTCGAATACAAAAGGTTCTCCTGGATCCCCAGGCAGGGTCATGGTGTTGGTCCCATCGCTTGCTCTGATGTAATATTCCACATCAAGGCCCTCCTTCACATTGTGCTCCGGAATTTCTGCTGAATACTCATCACCATCGGCGGTCATGGAAAGGATCTGGTAGATTGGGTTCCCCACATACCGGTAATAGAGTGTCACAACGAGAGTCTCCGCCTTGTCATCGGTGATGGTGGCACGAATTGTGAGGGCCTTGTCCGGATCCGCTCTCTTAACGGGTGAATGCTCGATTTCCGGAGGAACGATATCGTCAAGTTCCCGTGGAGCATAGATTCCGAACTGGCTGACATTTGCATAGATGAGCTTCCTCTGAAGATCGACGCCTGTATCCTTTGCCTGGAGCCACAGATCCCTGTTGGAATCCCAGGTGAAGAGCCTGAAGGCCTCTTCCAGCAGGCCTGGCGGTGGGGTGGAATACGCTACCGTGATATTCATCCATCGGATGGAGCCGGTACCGTTCTTTTCCACTGAAAAAAAGACATCCATGGCGTGGGGGTCATTTGGATCCGGTGAGACGATCTCGATGAGTTCGATGTCGATCTCACCTACTATGCTTGCCTGGACCGTGGCAACCATCCCATTCTCGAACTCTTTTGAGATGGGTCCCATGAGCTGATCCTGCACATCCATTCCTATGATGATTATTGTCTGTGTGAAAAAAAGGGAATTGTAACCATTTCTGGTACCATTGAGGTAGAGAATAACAGAACTGTTGCCATTCACCACTTGATTTGCCCACAGAGTGCAGTAGATCTTTCCGTCATCTCCCGTGATACCCACATCTTTGCAGCTTCGTGCGCTTCCCACTGGGTTTATGGTTACTCTCACACCGGGGATGGGCGTTCCTTCACTTGTTACCGTAAAAATCATGGATCGGGTCTCCATGGAATCCATGACATCCGGCAGATTGGTTGTTATCACCATGTCTTTTAGCGGTTCCCACCCATGAATGGTGATATTCTGAACATAGAATGCAGATGCATATCCATCCTTGGTTGCATTAATCCAGATGGTTGCTTTTCTGCTATCTCCTGAGAAGTTTGTTCCCTTGATCAGGCAGGTTACCACGCCCGTTGCATTGGTATAATCTTCCGATTTACAGGTTTGTAAAAGGTTGGTCTTCTCTAGGGTGACATGGACTCCATCCACAGAGAAGTTCGACAGAATGGAAATGACTATTGGATTTGGCTCATCGGCATTGATATCGAATGGAATGTCTGTGATGATCTTCAACTGTTTGTCGAATGGGTCCAGTTCCTGTCCATGGGCATCCACAATGAGATGATCTCTCAACAATTGAGCACCTCCCGAACCTGGCTCCACTTCAGGAACAAGTGCAGTGACCAGAACTACGAAGTAGTGGTCCTCCGGGAAAAAGGCCGGAATTCCCATTTCAACTGTGAATCCTCCATCCACAATGGGTACTCCGTTTTCGTAAGAAGATGAAGAAGAAGAAGAAGAAGAATAGGAATTAAGCAGTCTCCATCCGAGAACATCGGTGTCATGAACGATCCGTGAGAACTCCTCTTCTGTTACCGACTCATTCAGTGGAATAACGACTGCGCTTCCACGTCCCGTTTCCTGTCCCACCTCGGCCACATCAATGATGGTGACATTTCCAGATCCAAATCCCGATATGGTGATATCCATTGTGTCCGTCAATAGAAATGAACTCCCCATGAGGAGTGGTTCCCCAATAAACTCTTCCCAGCTTCCCTCCCCATATCGTCCTGCCGTGTCGATCTTGAACAATGGGTGAATGAATGTCATATTGTCAGAGGTATTCAGGGTAATCGAGAACATTCCGTTCCCATCAGTGATTGCCTTACCGGCAGCTAGTAGTATCCCTTTTTCTTCCCCTACCCCCCTTCCTTCTTCACTTCCTTCCCCTCTCCCTGCTTCTCCTCTTCCTTCCTCACTTCCTTCCCCTCTCCCAGCTTCCCCTTCCCCTCTTCCTGTCCCCATGAAATCTGTTGGAAGGAAATAGTAGAGTTCGGAATCCGCAAACACTTCCCCGTTACGATACGCTTTCCATTCAGGTGTTACCTGACTGCTCAGAGGAAGCGGATCCACATTTCCCTGATAGACGACCACCAGATCATTCCCCTGTGGTTGGTCAGCTAAAGGAAGGGAGAATCCGGTTGAAACAAATTGGTTGATGCCTTCTCCACGGGATCCCGTCTCATTTGTCCACACGGTGAGAGAAACCTCACGATTCACATCAGAGATTCCGGGGAATTCCAGGATGAACACTGTTGTCCCATCAGAACCTGTCTCAACTGATCCGGACGATGAGGACCATTCTCCTGTGGAAAGGGGGTAATCGTACCAGAACTCCACATCCGCAACGACTGCAGTGCCGTCCTGATCACTCACTCCCAGGATACCGGTGAGAGTAGTACCTTCAAAGGATTCTCTGTTGAGCCATACCTGATAAAGGTCGATAGTGGCAGAACCGATTCCCTGATAGTCCCAGGCATCTTTCTTGAGGTTCACCTCCAGGCTCACCTCTTTTCCAATTCCGTCATCGGGATCCTGATAGTCATAATGATATTCCCCCACGTCGTCAGCCTCAAGCTGCACATCCAGGGATTTTCCATTGACCACCAGGGTTCCCTCAATCGTATCCGGGGTGAAGCCCGTTCCGTTGAGCAAGGTAAGGATTGTAAACCTGACCATATCCCCTTCCTGAAATCGTGGTTTATCAGGAGATACATCAATGTTAACAGCCTCGCCTTCGAGATAAAGAATAAAGTCAGAGGTGTCGCTCGTTTCAGTACGGGAATCATCGTACCTGCACCGGACAGTTCCGGGAAGGGACCTCCAGTTGCTGTATCCATGGGGAACCGATTCACTCACATCGTCCTCGGTAATTTGGAAAGATATCCTGTACATTCCCTCCTCGACCCGTGAACCGATTGTATCGACAGGTACATATCTCCCGCCATTCTCAGGATTTCCCAGCGCCAGATTGATATCATCAGGATCCTGAGCAGCATCCAGATGAAAGAAGTAGATCTCCAGGGTTGCATTCTCCCCTGCTTGATAGGCAGTGTTCTCTGTGAGCACAATGGTCGTATATTCGTTAGCCTCACTGGCATGGGCCGGGGGTGTGATGAGTATAAGCATCACGAGGAGAAGTGAGAAACCCATAAGCAGGAGTGACCATGAAGTTCCTGAAAATCGGGAAATCGCATCGTTCCAGAGTGATTGTCTTCTATTTTCGTTTTGTTGATTATCGGCTAAAAAAATTCCACCTGATGAATATGGTAATGCTGTTCTATTCCCGGCTCGCAACATAGTCGGGGGTTTGAATATTCTCTCATATAATGTTTCCGGTAACCTGTTGGAAGGGGAATTGCTGAGGAGAGGAGAAGGGGGGGGCGCGGGAGGCGATGTTAAATGTTTTCGTTCTGACAACCTGTTTAAAAAGTTGGTGACGAAGGGACAAGCTAATAGAGTCATGAAAGTAAAAGAAAAAGAAAAAAAGATAGGAAAAGGTCTAGGACCTTTTCTTTCTGCTGAGATATCCTGCAAGAGATAGTGCACCCAGGGCGGCTATGAGACCGAATCCCGGACTCCCGCTGTCTTCCCCTTCGACCTCGATCCGGTGGGGTGTGGTCTTGTCCGCAGGATGGGTTGCAGTGTTCGTTCCATCGGTGGCTTCGATATAGTAATCAATACCATTGGTTGTTGCCGCATCAGCGGGGATCGTAGCCTCATAGGTGTTCCCGTTCCTTAACATCACAAGGGTGGTGTAGGCAGTTGTGCCGCTCCTCCGATAATATAGGGTCGCACTCTGAACTCCGTCACCCCAGTCGGTGATGTCAGCTTCGATAGTTACCGCAGTATCCTCATCAACCTTAGTGATCGGAGTGTGGTTGATGACAGGCGGGTTCGTGTCGTTGGCATTTTCCCTCGGGGCGAATATCGTCAGATGGGTTACATTGGCCCACACGACCTTGTTCACTGTATCAACACCTGAATTTGGGATCACAACCCATTCCTCTTGCACATCATCCCAGTAGTACAACCTTAGATTCGTTGGGTCAATACCCGCCGGAATCGAATCATAGTTAATAGTGATGTTCACCCAGTTCAGTGTACCGCTCCCGGTCATGGTGACCTCGAGGTACACACCAAGAGCATTGGGGTCTTCGGAGTCCGGCTGGGCTGCAGCCTGGACATTCAGGGTCACATCCCCCTGGATACCGGCAGTAACCGTAGCAGAGGCATCGTCCCCGAGACCTACCACAATAGGATCGAGCACTGTCTCGGGCACGGGCGGATTCCAAGCGATGATGGTGATGACCTTCTCATAGAAGTAATCGATATATCCGTCTTTTGTACCGTTTATCCATACCGTGATCTCGACATTCTCTCCCGTGACATTCTCGATGGTCAGGCTGCAAAATACCTGGCCGTTCTCATCGGTATAATCCGATTCTTTACAGGTGTGCGCCGGAGCATGGGTCTGGAGTGTTACATGGACCCCCTCGATGGGCGGACTTCCTGTGACGGTTATGGTCAGGGGATGTCCAGCTTCTGAATAAAGGGTGTCGGGTAGGTTGGAGGTGATGTTCATCTCCTTGTCCTCCACAGGTTCATTCCATGCTTTAATATGGATGTCCTTGGAATAGTAACCTTTGTTGTAACCCTCCTTTGTCCCATTGAAGTAGACTGTCAGTGTTTTATCCTCTCCCGTCACATTGTTCACTTCGAGGGTACACATTACATTACCGTGCCCGTCTGTCGTGTCCGAACCCTTGCATGTCCTTCCGGGTCCCGAGAGTGCCAGTGTTACATAGACGCCTTCGATCCCGGGACTTCCCTTGACGGAGATGACAAAGGATATGGATTGTTCCGATTCCATCATATCGGGAAGACTTGACGTTATGGTCATATCTTTGGGAGGGATATATGCATTCACCGTGATGCCCTTATCATATATTCCGTCCTCATATCCATCCTTAGAGGCATTCACCCAGATGAAAATTTGTTCATCCTCATCCGTGACATTGTCAGCGGTGAGGGTGAATATCACCTGGCCATTGACATCTGTGATCCCTTCCGAGATGTCGGAGCTGCCCGGTCCCGAGGTTTCGATTGTCACATCGGCCCCCTCAACAGGGGGACTGCCGGTGACAGTAACGGTCACCTCAATGCTATCCTCGGATCCCAGGGAATCGGGTGCATTGGTCTCCACAGTCAGCTCGTCCTTTTCACCTCCGTTAACGGGATTTCCATCGCTGTCCACCAGGGCAAATCCGATCGTGAGATCTCCCATAATGCTGTCATCGTCCACGAACAGACCGGCAATGAGCAGATAATTGTCATCCTCTGAGAAGAAACCCGGAATACCCCGCTGAATGCCAAATGACTCACCAGTGAATGGGACCTCACCAGTGAATGGGACTTCGGGATCAAGTTCCCTGAAGTTGAAGCTCATCCAGCCCAGTGGGTCATCCTGAAGAATACCTGCCATGATATCGTCCTCGGTTGCAGAGGGGTCCACCGGAATGATCAGGAGGCTTCCCCATTCGCCGTCCTGTCCCGTACGGGTGACCGTGAAATCGCCCTCCTCACCGACGCCGAATGCATTGGCCGTAATCTCAATATCAGGATCGAATGGGAAGAGCATACCGGCCATGAACATGGTCATGGGCATAACTACCTCCCAGTCACCTTCCCCACCGCGGCCGCTCCCGAAATCAGCCTTGAACACATCGTTAAATATCGTGAAGTCCTCTGGAGTGGTGAGTGTTACAGAGAAGAATCCATTCCCATCGGAGGTCTCCATGCCCTTGATGAGCACCTCTCCCATTTCCCCATCGAACTCCTGTCCCATATCGCCAAAGAAGCTTATGTCGGTATGGAGGAAATAGTAGATGTTTTTGTCAGCAAGAGGTGTCCCATCATAATAGGCACGATAGTCAAGCGTGACCTCCTCTCCAGTTGGCAGATTGGTGGTTGGTCCCTGGAAGAATACCTCGAACTTCTCCCACGGCTCAGGAGTCCAGGGAAGATCAATGATCTCGTTCGACCACTGATGGAATTCATCGGCACGGGTATCTGTGTCATTGGCCCAGATCGTCACGTCGACGGACTCCCCCGTGGCGATGTCGGGATAGTCCAGGGTAACTTCGAGGGATCCATTCTCATCCGTGGTCCCGGTGATCATCTTTACTCGGTCCTCCCAGGATTCGTTCATGTAGCGGTAGATAAGATCGATAGTGAGTTCCACCGGGTTTCCCTCCATGTCGCAGACACCGATCGTTCCCGTGAGTGCGGAGAGGTTGATGCCCAGAATATTCAACCAGACCTGGAAGTAATCCAGGTTGGCATATCCCTCACCCCCGCTGTAGTTCTCCTGGTAGTCTGCGTTCACCTCGAGCTTTACATTCTTGCTTGTCTCATCCTCCGGTGAGTTGTAATCGTAATAATAGACACCCTCGGAATCCCGTGTAAGAGATATTGTCTGCCTTTCACCGTTCACAAAGAGCGTTGGGTATATGTTATCCGGGTCCACAAAGCTTCCGTTGAACCGGAACTTCACGGTAAACCGAATGGTATCACCTGCTTCGAACCGTGCTTTGTCGGGTGTGATGCGGATAATGAGCTGGGGAGCATCAATCGCACAGCGATAAGAGTTAGTATCGCTGACATCATCCCTTCCGGTGCTGATGGTACAGCGTACTTCCCCCATGAGGACAGTCATTCCCATATCATCCCCCTCTTCGTAGGTAAAGGAGACACGATAGACTCCCTGAGAAATGCGGGCATCGCCCTCGTTCACCTCGATATAACGGCCCATCCCGTATTGAGGCCACCCGATCGTTACATTGATATCATCCGGGTCCACAAGGGAATCCTTCTGATAGAACCGGATCTCAAGTGTGACGGTGTCTCCTACCTTGTACTCCTTGTTCTCCGTAAGAACAATCGTTGTATACTCGTTCGCCTCATCACCGGCTTGAACGACCGGAATGGTACTCATAATCATCATTATCCCAAGACAGATTATCGACAACTGTTTCAAAGCTTGCCAACGTGTAAACTTCTCCATAGGACTACCTCCATTTTACAATTATAGTTAAAAACCAAACTTTTTATACTAATTGCATGTTCCAAGTGTATG